>NZ_JBWOMN010000013.1:0-14761 GCF_056449545.1 Oceanicella sp.
CGCGCGACGCGGCCGCGCCGGGGCCCGGCCCGGCCGCCCCCGCCGCCCCGGACCCCGCGACAAGGCTGACGCTGGCCGTGGCGCGTCTGGCCGTGGCCCCGGAGATCGAGCTGCATGACGCCAGCGGCGCGGCGCGGGTGGAGAACGGCGTCACCACCGCGGATCTGCGCGGCGCGCTCAATGGCGGGCCGCAGGTGCGCCTGCGCTACGAGGAGCGCGCCAGCGGCGCCGCCAGCGCGATCATACGCGCCGAGGATGCGGGCGCGGTGCTGCGGGCGCTGGACTTCTTCCCCTCGGGGCGCGGCGGGGCGCTGGAGATGACCGCCGAACTGCCGCCGCGCGACGGCGGCCCGATCGCCGGAGAACTGGAGATCAAGGGCATGTTCGTGCGCAACGACACCGCCATGACCCGGCTGCTCACCGCCGCGTCGCTGTTCGGGGTGCTGGAAAACATGTCGAGCGGCGGCATGACCTTCAGCACCATCCGCGCGCCGTTCCGGCTGGAGGGCGACACGTTGCGATTGCTGGACGCGGTGGCGCTGGGGCCGAGTCTCGGGATCAAGATCGGCGGCGTCTATGACCTGAAGGCCGGGCGCGTGGCGATGGACGGGGTGATGACCCCGGCCTATGCGGTGAACGGCGTGCTGTCGCAGGTGCCGGTGCTGGGGCAGATCCTCGGCGGCGAGGGCGAGGGGCTGATCGCGGTCACCTTCACCATCGACGGGCCGCTGAGCGACCCGGCGGTTTCGGCCAACCCGCTGTCGGCGCTGACGCCGGGCATATTGCGCAAGATGTTTTCCGGTCGGCGCGGCGGGGGCGTGGCCCCCGAAGGCGAAGGCGAAGGCGAAGGCGCGGCCGGGACGGGCGCCGGACCTGCCGCCAGGACCGACAGCAAGGCCGCGCCGGAGGCGGAGCGCATCGACCGGTGATCGTCCGGCCTCCGCCGCCGCCCCCGCCCCGCGCCCGACCCCGCGCCCGATCCTGCGCCCGATCCTGCGCCCGACGCCGTGACAGCAAGCGACTCAGTCGAGGCGCACCAGCGCGTGACGTTTCTTGCCCGCCGACAGCTTCAGCGGGCCGTTGGCGAAGGCGCCGGCGTCCAGCACCAGCCCGGCGTCGGTGAGCGGCGCGTCGTTGAGCCGGGCCCCGCCCTCGCGAAACAGCCGCTTGGCGTCCTTGCCCGACCGGGCCAGCCCCGACTGCACGAATAGCTGCACCGCCGAGACCCCCGCGCCCAGATCGCGCGCGCTCAGCGCCAGGGTCGGCAGGTCGTCCCCCGCGCCGCCCTTTTCGAACACCTCGCGGGCGGTGGCGGCGGCCGCGGCGGCGGCCTCGGCGCCGTGGGCCAGCGCGGTGACCTCGTTGGCGAGCCGGGCCTTGGCCTCGTTGATCTCGGCGCCTTGCAGCGCGCCGAGGCGGTCGCATTCCGCGACCGGCAGTTCCGTATAAAGCTTCAGGAACCGCCCCACATCGGCGTCGGCGGCGTTGCGCCAGAACTGCCAGAATTCATAGGGTGATTTCATGTCGGCGTTCAGCCAGACCGCGCCGCCCAGCGACTTGCCCATCTTCTTGCCGTCGGCGGTGGTCAGCAGCGGCGTGGTCAGGCCGAACACCTCCGCCCGGTTCATGCGCCGCGTCAGGTCGATGCCGTTGACGATATTGCCCCACTGGTCCGAGCCGCCCATCTGCAACCGGCAGCCGAAGCGGCGGTTCAGTTCCATGAAATCATAGGCTTGCAGGATCATGTAGTTGAATTCGAGGAAGCTCAGCGATTGTTCGCGTTCAAGTCGCTGCTTGACGCTGTCAAAGCTCAGCATCCGCCCGACCGAGAAATGCCGCCCCACGTCGCGCAGGAATTCCAGGTAGTTGAGATTGTCGAGCCATTCGGCGTTGTCGGGCATGCGCGCGTCGCCCTCGCCCTCGCCGAAGTCGACGTAATTGGCGAACACCCGCTTGATGCCGGCGATGTTGTCGGCGATCTGCGCGACGCTGAGCAGCGAGCGCTCCTCCGCGCGGAACGACGGATCGCCGACCTTCGAGGTGCCCCCGCCCATCAGCACCAGCGGCTGGTGGCCGGTCTTCTGCAGCCAGCGCAGCATCATGATCTGGATCAGCGAGCCCACATGCAGGCTTTTGGCGGTGGCGTCGAAACCGATGTAGCCGGGGACGATTCCGGCCTGCATGGCCTCGTCCAGCCCCTGCAGATCGGTGCAGTCCTGCAGGAAGCCGCGGGTCTCCATGACGTGAAGGAAGTCCGATTTGGGCGTGTAGGTCATGGTCTCGATCCGCTGGTCTGGCTAGGTTGGCTTCTCTATGCATTGACGGCGGCTGAAAGGGAAGGGCGCGGCGATGGGCGAACCCGTATGGGCGCTGGGGCTGATGAGCGGCACCGCCATGGACGGGGTGGACGCGGCGCTGGTGCTGACCGACGGGGTGGGGATCGCGGAATTCGGGCCGGCGGCGGGGTTTTCCTATGCGCCGGGCGAGATGGACGCGACCCGCGCGGTGCATGGCGACTGGCGCCGGTTCCGCCCGCCCGCCGGGGCGAGCGATGCGGCGGTGCTGGCGCGGGCCGGGGCGGAGGTGGTCGCGACCCACGCCGCCGCCGCGGCGCGGCTGCTGGCGGCCCCCGGCGCGCCGGGGGCGGACATCGTGGGGTTTCACGGCCAGACCGTGGCCCATGCGCCGCATGAGGGCTGGACCTGGCAACTGGGCGACGGCGCGGCGCTGGCGCGGGCGCTGAACCGTCCGGTGGTCTGGGATTTTCGCAGCGCCGACATGGCGGCGGGGGGCGAGGGGGCGCCGCTGGCGCCGTTTTTTCATCACGCATTGGCGCGGCGCATGGGGGCGACGGCGCCGGTGGCGTTTCTCAATCTCGGCGGGGTCGGCAACGTCACCTGGGTGGATCCGGGCGTGGCGGCGCCCGAGGCGCCGGGGGCGCTGCTGGCGTTCGACACCGGGCCGGGCAACGCGCTGATCGATGACTGGATGATGCGCCGAACCGGGGTCGGGATCGACCGCGACGGGCGCGCGGCGGCGGCGGGGCGGGTGCATGAAGGGCGGCTGAGGCGCACTTCCATCGCCGCCTATCTGGATCGCGAGCCGCCGAAATCGCTGGATCGCAACGATTTTTCACAGGTGCTGGCGGCCATGGAGGGGCTGTCGGCGGAGGACGGCGCGGCGACGCTGAGCGCGCTGAGCGCGATCTGCGTGGCCGCGGCGCAGGACCGCATGCCGCGCCCGCCGGCCCGCTGGCTGGTCTGCGGCGGCGGGCGGCGCAACCCGACGCTGATGGCGATGCTGGCGGCGCGCCTCGCCGCGCCGGTGGCGGCGGTGGAGGACGCGGGATTCGACGGCGACATGCTGGAGGCGCAGGCCTTCGCCTGTCTCGCGGTGCGCGCCCGGCGCGGCTTGCCGCTGTCGGCGCCCGGAACCACCGGTTGCCGGGCCCCGGCGACGGGCGGCCGGGTCAGCGGCGGCTGACGCGCCGCGCCGATGGTGGATCGGGATCCACCCTACGGATGCGGCGGGCGATGGCAGGTTCCGGCAAACACGGGCGCGGGTTTCGTCGTTTGCGCGGGGCGGATCGTGATCCGCCATTGGCGCGGCGTGCGCCTCAGGCGACGCCGCTTTCGACCATGCGCCCGTGCACGTAGCGCTCGACGAAGCCGATCATGTCCTCGAGCTGCTTGTCGAAGAAATGGCTGGCTTCGGGGATGATCTCGTGGGTGATCTCGATGCCTTTCTGGGTCTTGAGTTTTTCCACCAGCTTCAGCACGTCGGCCATCGGGGCGACGCGATCCGATTCGCCGTTGATGATCAGCCCCGAGGACGGGCAGGGCGCCAGAAAGCTGAAATCATACATGTTGGCCGGCGGCGCCGCGGACACGAAGCCGGCGATCTCGGGACGGCGCATGAGCAGCTGCATGCCGATCCAGGCCCCGAACGAAAAGCCCGCCACCCAGGTCTGGCGGGCGTTCGGGTTCAACGCCTGCAGGTAGTCGAGCGCCGCCGCCGCGTCGGACAATTCGCCGATGCCCTGGTCGAATTCGCCCTGCGAGCGCCCGACGCCCCGAAAATTGAACCGCAGCACCGAAAACCCCAGCCGGTGGAAGGCGTAATGCAGGTTGTAGACCACCTTGTTGTTCATGGTCCCGCCGTATTGCGGGTGCGGGTGCAGGATCAGGGCGATGGGCGCGTCCTTGGCCTTTTGCGGGTGATACCGTCCTTCCAGCCGACCGTCCGGGCCGGGAAAAATCACCTCAGGCATGTGCGCTCCCTTGATTTCATGGCGTTTGCGCGGCCGCGGGGGCCGCGATGCTTGACTATTTTTGTCTGATAACTTAGACGGGTTCCAAGTTACGATTTCGCTGCGGTCTGAGCCAAGCGGTTCCACAGGCTGACTCAGGGGAGTTAGTGAGAAGCGCCTTTGGCGTCAACAGAGTCGTGACGAAGATGAACGCGATCGTCGCCGAAATGGCCGCGATTTCAATGATGCGCGCGCGCTTGACGCAGGCGCCGTCCGCCGCCGGGGGCCGGGTTGGGCCGGATCGGGCAGTTCGGCGGGTCGCCGGCGGGTCGGGCGCGGATGCAAGGATCGGAGGTCGGCCCATGAAGCTCAGCACCAAGGGCCGCTACGCGGTCACCGCCATCGCCGACATCGCGCTGCAGGGCGCGGCGCCGGGCGGGATCGCGGGGCGGCTGGCCTCGCTGTCGGGCATCGCCGAGCGTCAGGACATCTCGCTGGCCTATCTGGAGCAGCTTTTCGTGCGCCTGCGCCGCGCCGGGCTGGTGACCAGCGTGCGCGGCCCCGGCGGCGGCTACCGGCTGGCCCGGGCGCCCGAGGAGATCCGCATCTCCGACATCATGGTCGCCGTCGACGAACGCCTGAACGCCATGGCCTGCGGCAAGAAGCCGGGGCAGGGCTGCGGCGGATCCCACGCCGCCTGCCTGACCCACGACCTGTGGGAGCAGCTGTCCTCGCATGTGCATGTGTTCCTGAGCCAGACCTCGGTCGCCGACGTGATCGGGCGGCGCATGGCGCCTTGCCCGGCGGTGCCTGATTTCGTCGCAACGCATGACGCGCCGGACCCGGATGACGCGACGATCGGGGCGTAAGCGCATGAACGCGGGGCGGCATGGGCGCGGGCCGGCGGGGCGGCGGGCGTATCTGGACTGGAACGCCTCGGCGCCGCTGCGCGCGGAGGCGCGCGCGGCGCTGGTCGCGGCGCTGGATGCGACCGGCAACCCGTCCTCGGTGCATGCGGAGGGGCGCGCCGCCCGCGCCATCGTCGAGCGCGCCCGCGCGCAGGTGGCGGCGCTGGCCGATTGCGACCCCGGCGAGGTGGTTTTCACCAGCGGCGCCACCGAAGCGTTGGGATTGGCGCTGGATGGGGGCGCGGCGCTGTGCTCGCCCTTCGAGCATGACGCGGTGGCGGCGCGGGCGCAGATCCTGTCGGTTTGCCCCGAAAGCGGCGCGCCGCTGGCCGACCGGTCCGGGGTTTTTCGCGTCGCGGCGCTGGGCGCCGGACTGGGCGGCCTGCATGACAAGGCGATATTCGCGCTGGCGGCGGCGAATTCGGAAACCGGGGTGATGCAGCCGCTGGCCGAGACTTTCGAAAAGATCGCCGAGGCGGCGACGGGGCTGTGCGACGCGACGCAGGTTCTTGGCAAGGCGGGGTTCTCGTTTCGTGATTCGCGGGCGGATTTCGCTGCCGTGTCGGCGCACAAGCTGGGCGGGCCGCGCGGGGTCGGGGCGCTGATCCTGCGCGATGGCGCGGCGCTTGCGTCGGCGGCGGGCGGCGGTCAGGAAAGCCGCCGCCGCGCGGGCACCGAAAACGTCGCCGGAATCGCCGGTTTCGGCGCCGCCGCGGCGGCGGCGCAGCGCGATCTGGAGGCCGGGATCTGGAATCGGGTTGCGCAACTTAGAAATATTCTAGAAAACCGGATGACGAATGTTTCGCCTGAAACTATCATCGTCGGACGCGACGCGCTTCGCCTGCCCAACACGCTTTGCGCGGTGACGCCGGGCTGGTCGGGCGAGACGCAGGTGATGCAGATGGATCTGGCGGGCTTCGCGATCAGCGCCGGGTCGGCCTGTTCCTCGGGCAAGGTCGGGTCCGGGCGGGTGCTGCGCGCCATGGGCTTTGACGAGGATGCGGCGAAAAGCGCGGTGCGCGTCTCGCTGGGTCCGGCGACCGAGGAGGCGGAGGTCATGGCTTTCGCCGACGCCTGGGAGGCGGGCCTGCGCCGGCATCGGCGGCGGGCCGCCTGAGCGGCGCGGCGTTCGGCGCCCGGAGGCGCTGCAAGGATCGGCGCCCGGAGGCGCTGCAAGGATCGGCGCCCGGAGGCGCTGCAAGGATCGGCGCCCGGGGCGTCAGGAACAACAATCCGACCCGGCGGCGCCGGGGCCGGCAACGAAAACGGAGAGCACCATGGCCGCACTCGATGACGCGCCCGTCACGGACACCGTCAAGGAAGGCGTCGAGCAGGACACCATCGACGCGGTGCGCTCGGTCGGCGAGCGCTACAAATACGGGTTCGAGACCGATATCGAGACCGAATACGCGCCCAAGGGGCTCAACGAGGACATCGTGCGCCTGATCTCGGCCAAGAAGGGCGAGCCGCAATGGATGCTGGACTGGCGCCTGGCGGCGTTCAAGCGCTGGCAGGCCATGACCGAGCCGACCTGGGCCATGGTGCATTACCCGAAGATCGACTTTCAGGACCAGTATTACTACGCCCAGCCGAAAAGCATGGCCGACAGGCCGAAATCGCTGGACGAGGTGGACCCTGAATTGCTGCGCACCTACGAGAAGCTCGGCATCCCGCTGAAGGAGCAGATGATCCTCGCCGGGGTCGAAGCCGGGATCGAGACGGGGACCGAGACGGGGACCGAGACGGGCGGCGAGGCGCCGGGCGAAAAGCGTCGGGTGGCGGTGGACGCGGTGTTCGACAGCGTCTCGCTGGGCACCACCTTCAAGAAGGAGCTGGCCAGGGCCGGGGTGATCTTCTGCCCGATCTCCGAGGCGATCCGCGATCATCCCGATCTGGTGAAAAAGTATCTCGGCTCCGTGGTGCCGGCCTCGGACAATTTCTACGCGACGCTGAATTCGGCGGTGTTTTCCGACGGCTCCTTCGTCTACATCCCGCCCGGCACCCGCTGCCCGCTGGAATTGTCCACCTATTTCCGCATCAACGCCGAAAACACCGGCCAGTTCGAGCGCACGCTGATCATCGCCGACAAGGGGTCGTATGTCAGCTATCTGGAGGGCTGCACCGCCCCCATGCGCGACACCAATCAGTTGCACGCGGCGGTGGTGGAGCTGGTGCTGCTCGAAGACGCCGAGATCAAGTATTCGACGGTGCAGAACTGGTATCCCGGCGACGAAAACGGCAAGGGCGGCATCTACAATTTCGTCACCAAGCGCGCCGATTGCCGCGGCGATCGCTCCAAGGTGATGTGGACCCAGGTGGAGACCGGATCGGCGGTCACCTGGAAATACCCCTCCTGCATCCTGCGCGGCGAGGCCAGCCAGGGCGAATTCTACTCGATCGCCATCGCCAACAACATGCAGCAGGCCGACACCGGCACCAAGATGGTGCATCTGGGCAAGAACACCCGCTCGCGCATCGTGTCCAAGGGAATCTCGGCCGGGCGTGCCCAGAACACCTATCGCGGGCTGGTGTCCATGCACCCCAGGGCGAGCAATTCGCGCAATTTCACCCAATGCGACAGCCTGCTGATCGGCAGCGGCTGCGGCGCCCACACTGTGCCCTATATCGAGTGCAAGAACAGCTCCAGCCGGGTCGAGCACGAGGCCACCACCTCCAAGGTCGATGACGACCAGCTGTTCTACTGTCGCCAGCGCGGCATCGGCGAGGAGGACGCGGTGGCGCTGGTGGTCAACGGGTTCTGCAAGGACGTGCTGCAGGCGCTGCCCATGGAATTCGCCATGGAGGCGCAGGCCCTGGTGGCGATCTCGCTGGAAGGCTCGGTGGGGTGAGGACGCGCCGCGCGCAACAGATGCTGGAAGGCGCGGCCTGCGTCGGGGCGCCTGTGCTCGCGGCTTACGGCGCGGCGGCGCTGGCGGAGCGCGCCGGGGCGGCGCTGGTCTCGCAGGTGGCGATTTTCCTGGTGGTGGCGCAGGGCGCGTGGATGCTGGCGCTGGCCGGGTTCCTGGCGCGCTGGGCGCCCGATCCCAAGGCCGGCGGGCGCGACCCGCTGGCGGGCGACGCCTGGCTGACCGGGGGCATGTTCCTGGCCACGCTGGCGCTGATCGGGATGGCCTACTGGCTGGGCGGCTTCGCCACCGGCGGCGGGCGCGGGGCGCTGGCGGGCGCGGCGCTGATGGGCACGGCGCTGGTGGGCGTGCTGCTTTACGCCAATCGGTCGGACTGACGGAAGGGACGCGGGAATGATCGTGACCTCCCCCCCCGGCGTCGAGGGCCGTCGCATGTGCGCCGGGATCGCCGACATCATCGGCGGCGGGCGGCGTCCCCTGAAAGAAAGTCGCAGGACGCACCCGAAGCCGCCCTGCGCGAATCGAAGGAGCGCGCCGCCGAAAACGGCGCCGACGCCGTGAACGGCGGCGATCCGGATTACGAGGTTGTGGGGGATTCTGCGCTGATGGTCTCGGCCTTCGGCGCTGCGGTCTCCATCGTCAAGGACTGAGAGAAAAATGCTGAACATCAAGAACCTGCAGGTCAAGCTCGCGGACGAGGACAAGCAGATCCTCAAGGGCGTCGATCTCGACGTGGACACCGGCGCGGTGCATGCGATCATGGGGCCCAACGGGTCCGGCAAGTCGACGCTGTCCTATGTGCTGGCCGGGCGCGGCGGCTATGAGGTGACCGGCGGGACGGCGACGCTGCTTGGGCGGGACCTGCTGGACATGGAGCCCGAGGAGCGCGCGGCGGCCGGGCTGTTCCTGGCGTTCCAGTACCCGGTGGAGATCCCCGGCGTCGGCAACATGACGTTCCTGCGCACGGCGCTGAATTCCCAGCGCAAGGCGCGGGGGGAGCCCGAACTGAACGCCGCCGATTTCCTCAAGCTGGTGCGGGCCGTGGCCAAGACCCTGAAGATCGACGCCGAGATGCTGAAGCGCCCGGTCAATGTCGGCTTTTCCGGCGGCGAGAAGAAGCGCAACGAGATCCTGCAGATGGCGCTGCTGCAGCCCAGGATGTGCGTGCTGGACGAGACCGACAGCGGCCTTGACGTGGACGCCATGAAGCTGGTGGCCGAGGGCGTGAACGCGCTGCGCGACAAGGGGCGCAGTTTCCTGATCATCACCCACTACCAGCGGCTGCTGGACCATATCCGTCCGGATGTGGTGCACATCATGGCCGACGGGCGCATCGTGAAGACCGGCGGCCCGGATCTGGCGCAGGAGGTCGAGGCCAACGGCTACGCCGACCTGCTGGCGGAGGTCGCCTAGATGGCCGGCCCGGCCCGCGATCCCGCCGCCGCGCTCGCGGCCGCGGATGCGCTGCTCGCCCCGCGCCCCGCGCCCGGGGGCGAGGGCGCCTGGGCCGTCGAGGCCCGCGCCGCCGCCTGCGCGCGCCTGCGCGCCATGGGCGCCCCGGGGCGGCGCGACGAATACTGGCGCTTCACCGACCCGGCGCCGCTGACCGACCCGGCGGCGGCCCCCGCGGCGCTGCTTGCCGCCGACGAGGCCCCGGTGTTCGGCGAGATCGACGCCCTGCGGCTGGTCTTCGTCGACGGCGCGTTCCGCCCCGACCTGTCCGACGCGCCGGAGATGGCCGGGGTGGAGATCGCGCCGCTGTCCGAGGCCATGGCGGCCGACATCCACTGGGCGCGCGAGGTGTATGGCGCGCTGGAGACCGCCGGGCAGGACCCGGTGGCCCGCCCGCTGGCGGCGCTCAACACCGCAACCGCGCGCGAAGGCTTCGCCATTCGCGTCACCGGCAAGGCGCCGCGGCCGGTCAATTTCAGCTACCTGCGCGCGACCGAAACCGGCGCGGCGATGATCCATCACGTGCTGCGGCTCGACCCCGGCGCCGAAATGACGCTGCTGGAGAACGGCCCCGGCGCGGCGCGGCTCAACGTCTGCGTCGAGATCGACATCGCCGACGGCGCCCGGTTCCACCATGTGCGCACCCAGGGGCGGGACCACGAACGGCTGGCGGCCACGCACATGTTCGCGCGGCTCGGCGCGGCCAGCGCCTACAAGAGCTTCACCCTGACCGCCAACGGCCGGCTGACGCGCAACGAACAGGTGGTCGAACTGCTGGGCGACGACGCGATGGCCCATGTCGCCGGCGCCTGCATGGGCGAGGATGATTTCCACCATGACGACACGGTGTTCATCACCCATGACGCGCTGAACTGCGAAAGCCGGCAGGTCTACAAGAAGGTGCTGCGCAAGGGCGCGCGCGGGGTGTTCCAGGGCAAGATCCTGGTCAAGGCCGGGGCCCAGAAGACCGACGGCTACCAGATCAGCCAGGGGCTGCTGCTGGATGACGGCGCGGAATTCGACGCCAAGCCGGAACTGGAGATCTACGCCGACGACGTGGTGTGCTCGCACGGCTCCACCTGCGGCGCGGTGGACGAGACGGCGATGTTCTATCTGCGATCGCGCGGGGTGAGCGAAATCCAGGCCCAGAACATGCTGGTGCTGGCGTTTCTCGACCAGGCCGTGGCGGAGATCGAGGATGCGGCGCTGGCCGGCGACGTGCGCGCGCGCATCGCCGGATGGCTGGCCCGCCACACGGGATGAGCGCGGGCGAACCGGGGCCGACAGGGGCCGGATCCGGGGCCGGATCCGGGGTCGGGCCGAGACGCGACCTTGGGGGCGAATCCGGGCCCGGATTGACGGGCGGGGCGGCGTCGCCGGCGCGGCGCGGCATGGCGGAATCGATCTTCGGGGCCTATCCGCGGTTTCGTCAATCAATGACGCGGCAACTGGCGCAGCGCCCGTCCGAGGCGCGCATCCTCGCCTATGGCATGGGCGTGTGCCTGCTGCTGTTCATGGGGCGGCTGCCGGCGCTGCTGTTCGCGCCGCCGGGCACGCTCACCGGCGGGCTGCTGGGCAATGTCGCGGCGACCATGGTGACGCTGCTGTTCTTCATGCCGCTGTTTCTGTACGGGATCGCGGCGCTGGCGCGGATGATCGCGCGCCGCTTCGGCGGGACCGGCGACTGGTACGAGACCCGGCTGGCGACCTTCTGGGGCCTGCTGGTGGCGGCGCCGGTGCAACTGAGCGCGGCGCTGATCGCCAACACCCTGACCCTGGCCGGGCTGGAGGGCGCGGCGCAGGCGCTGAGCGGCGCGGCGGCGCTGATCGCGGGCTGGATCTGGGCGAGCTGCCTGGCCGAGGCTCACGGGTTCCGCCGCACCGGCGTGGTTTTCGCGACCATGGCGGCGGTGATCCTTGCCGTGACCCTGCTGGCATTCGCGCTGACGCGGGCCCCCGGGGCGTGAGGACTCGCCAGATAGGCGCATTTTGCGATATTTCCTCGCTCGCAATCGCAGGATCTTCTGTTACAGTTCATCTTCAGGGGGCAAATTGGCATTCCCCGCCCTGGCGTGCCGTGATGTTCGGCGCGCCATGCGTATGCGTTGCGTTGTGGAGTGATTGGCATGGAGCAGGTCGAAACGAGCTTGCGCGACATCGACGGCGAGTATCTCGATCGGGCGTCGCTCAAGGACCGGATCCTCGATGCTTGGGCGGACATGCGGGTCTCCACGCGGCGACTGCTCGGCGAAAACCCTTCGGAAGCGCGGCTGCTGTTCTACGTCATGCTGTCCGACATCATCTTTTTCCTCAGCTGGACCATCAAGACCGTGGTGTCCCCGACCGCCGCGGCGGCGGCGAAACTGCCGCTGGAAATCGGCATGTGGCTGGTGGTGGCGCTGATGGCGCGCACCAGCCTGATATACGCCTTCGCGGCCGCGATGCGCGTGGTCTGCCTGGTCTTCGGCGGCACCGGCGGCTGGTGGGAAACCCGGGTCGGGGTGTTCTGGGGGGCCATCGTATCGGCGCCCTTCGGGGTCGCGGCGGCGCTGGTCACCGTCGGACTGGGCTATTTCGAGGATATTTTTCCGGTCCTGAAAAACGATCTTCTGGCCTTGCCGCCATACTATATAGGATTGATTCCATTCCTTTATTTCATATCCGCGGGTCTGGCCGAGGCGCATGGATTCAAGCGCATGGGCTTTCTGTTCATGGGTCTTTCGCTGGCGGCGGTGGCGATTTCCGTGTTCGCGGTCTATCTGTTGGCGCAGGGGCTCGTCTGACCGGTCCGACCCCGGCCGGTCAAAGCCCGGAGGGGCGGTCCGTCGACGGGCCGCCGGGCCGCATTCGGGACAGGGAGCGCCAGCGACCATGATCGGGAATTTCGCCGCCAATCTGGCGGAGGCGTTTCTTGCGCCGCGCCGCTCCGCCCGCCGCATCATCGCGCTGCGCCCCGACGCGCGCGACTGCGTGCTGATGGTGATCCTCGGATTCGCCATCCAGTCCGGCGCGGTGGCGCTGCTGGACCTGCTCACCCCCTGGGGATTGCGCAGCGGATCGCTGGGCATGCGCGCCGGCGAACTGGTGCTGCAGATCGTGCTGTTCGTGGCGCTCGCCGCCGGCGCCTACGGCATCGGCCGGCGCTTTGGCGGGCGCGGCGATCGCGACGCGGTGTTCGCCGTCGTCGCCTGGCATTTCCTGGTCACCGCGTTTCTGGCCCCGCTGAACGTGATCGGCATGACGCCGGTCGTTCACCCGGACATGCAAAGCATGTCCGGGCTGTTCCTGCTGGTGCCGTTTTCCGTGGGCATGTCGATCTGGCTGTTCGCCAGCTACGTCGCCGAGGCCCATGGCTTCGCCCGCATCGGGCCGGTGATCATGGCCACGGTGGCGGGGTTCGTGCTGCTCGGGTTTCTGACGCTGGCGGCCACCAGCGCGCTGCTCGGCCCGGCCGGCTGAACCGGGCGGGTTGACCGAGGGCGGGTTGAACGAGGGCGGGTTGAACGAGGGCGGTTTTTCCGCGACGCTCGGACGACGCCGACAGAGGAGAGTGTTTCATGGGCCAGTTGCAGATGTCAGGACGCGGCAGATGTATGACGTAGCCGAGATCCGCAAGGATTTCCCGATCCTGTCGCGCGAAATCCACGGCAAGCCGCTGGTCTATCTGGACAACGGCGCCTCGGCGCAGAAACCCCGGGCGGTGATCGATGCGGTGAGCCGCGCCTATGGCCACGAATACGCCAACGTGCATCGCGGACTGCATCACCTGTCCAACATCGCCACCGACCGTTACGAGGCGGTGCGCGGCAAGATCCGGGCTTTTCTCAACGCCGAGCGCGAGGAGGAGATCCTGTTCAATTCCGGCACGACGGAAGGCATCAATCTGGTGGCCTACGCCTGGCTGGAGCCCCGCATCGAGGCCGGCGACGAGATCGTGCTGTCGGTGATGGAGCACCACGCCAACATCGTGCCTTGGCATTTCATGCGCGAACGCCACGGCGCCGCGCTGAAATGGGTGGAGACCGCGCCCGACGGCGCGCTGGACCCGCAGGCGGTGATCGACGCCATCGGGCCGCGCACCAAGCTGATCGCCATCACCCACATGTCCAACGTCCTGGGCACGGTGGTGGACGTCAAGACCATCTGCGCCGCGGCGCGCGAACGCGGGGTGGCGGTGCTGGTGGACGGATCACAGGCGGCGGTGCACAGGGCGGTGGACGTGCAGGACATCGGCTGCGATTTCTACGCCGTCACCGGGCACAAGCTGTACGGGCCTTCCGGGTCGGGGGCGCTCTATGTGCATGCGCCGCGCTACGCGCAGATGCGCCCCTTCATGGGCGGCGGCGACATGATCCGCGAGGTGACGCGCGACTGCGTCACCTACAACGACCCGCCCCACAAGTTCGAGGCCGGCACCCCGGGCATCGTGCAGATGATCGGGCTGGGCGCGGCGCTCGACTACATGACCGGGCTGGGCATGGACGCCATCGCCGCCCACGAGGCGGATCTGCGCGACTATGCGCGGGCCCGGCTGGCGGGGCTGAACTGGATCAGCGTGCAGGGCGACGCGCCGGGCAAGGGGGCGATTTTCTCGTTCACCATGGAGGGCGCCGGGCATCCGCACGACATCTCGACCGTGGTCGACCGGCGCGGCGTTGCGGTGCGCGCCGGGCATCATTGCGCGCAGCCGCTGATGGAGCATCTGGGCGTCACCGCCACCTGCCGCGCCAGCTTCGGGCTCTACAACACCCGCGCCGAGGTCGATGCGCTGATCGCGGCGCTGGAGAAATGCCACGATCTGTTCGCGTGATCCGCCAACCCCGGCGTCAGGTCGCCGGGGGCTCGCCCGCAGCGGCCGGCGACGCGGGACGCCGTCCATGACCGGCGGCGGGGCGGGCAGGGGGGCGGGGCGCGCCCGTTCAACCGGCGGCGCAGGCCGCCGCGAAGGCGGCGTCGAGGCGCGCCGGATCAAGACGCGCCGCGAGCCCGATGGCGACGATGCGGGTGCGCGCCGGGCGCGGGATCGGGGTGAAGCGGGCGGCGGCGCCGACCCGATGCGCTTCCAGCCCCGCCGGGTCGTCGCCTTGCAGCCGGATCAGCCCCTTCATGCGATAGGCCCCGAGATCGGCGTCGAAAAACCCCCGCGCAGCGGCGCGCGACAGCGCCGCGGCGCTGTCATGGGACCAACTGGCATAGGCGACGCCGTGATCATGGGGCGGCGCGCCCGCCGCGGGGCGCCCCGGGCCCGGGGCCGCGCCGGGGCGGGGCGCGGCGTCAAGCGCCAG
>NZ_JBWOMN010000014.1:0-24852 GCF_056449545.1 Oceanicella sp.
CCCGAGGAGATCGCGCGCTGCGTGGTGTTCCTCGCCGCCGACGAGGCCGGGTTCATCACCGGATCGACCCTTTCCGCCAATGGCGGGCAGTATTTCGTCTGACGACAGGCCGGCGCCGGGGGCCGAGACCGGCGCCCGCATGCCCGGTTTTCGGCCGGCACGGTTTCCATCCAGCGCGGCGCGTGCGATAGTCCGGCGCGGCGCGCTGCGCGCCGACACCGACTGATCAGCGAAGCGGAGCGCCCGTGCTGTCCTGGCTGTCCCTCGCTGTCCTCGCCGCGATCGCCCTGGGGTTTCTCGGCGATCTGTGGCTGCCTTTCGACCTCATCGGGCATTTCCGGCTGCATCTCGCGGTCGTCGCCGGGGCGCTGCTGATCTGGGCGCTGGCGCGACGACGGCGCGCGGCGGCATTGGCCGCGGGGCTCGCCGCGATCATCGGAATCGCCGGGTTGGGGCCGGTCTGGCGGCCGGCGACGCGGCCCGCGCCGGCGGGGCCGGTGCGCGAGGTCTCGATCCTGCTGACCAACGCCTATTATTTCAACGCGCGAAGCGCCGAGGCCGCCGCCGCGATCATTGCCCTGGACGCCGACATCGTGGTGATGCTGGAAACCCCGCCCAAGCTCGGCGCGCCGGGCAGTCCGCTGCGCCAGGCCTATCCGCATTACGCCTGGGTGCAGTCAGGGCCGCGGCGCGCCATCATGCCCTCGATCTTTGCCCGGGCGCCGATCCTGCAGGACGCGCGCGGCGGCGAATTCGGCTGGCATCCCAATCACATCCGCGTCGGCATCGACCTCGGCGGCGAATCGCCGCTGCAGGTGTTCGGCCTGCATTTTTCCTGGCCGGCGTTTTCCGGGCAGGACGTGGAGCTGCGCGACTTTCACCGTTACGGGCGCGACATGACCGCGCCGGCGGTGGTGGTGGGCGATTTCAACGCCGCGCCATGGTCGCACGCCGTGCGCCGCGTGGAGACCGTCACCCGCACGCGGATCGTCGGCGGGCTGCGCGGCGCCTGGCTCGGCGGCGGCAATTATCTGCGTGCGCGGCTGCCGCAGGCGCTGGGGCTGCCCATCGATCACGTGCTGCTGTCGGACTGCATCGGCCTGACTTCGATCGAGACCGCGCCGATTCCCGGCGCCGACCATCTGGCCGTGCTCGCGCGCCTGATCGTGCCGCTGACCGACGCGCCCTGCGCGCCGCCGCCGAGCGAATGACCCGCGCCCCACGCCATGCCGGAGCCGCCCATGACCCGCCCTGACCCGATCCCGAAATCCTCGGTCGCCCGGGCCACCGCCATCGGCGCCGTCGCGGTGCTGCTCTGGTCGCTGCTGGCGCTGCTCACGGTGCTGTCGGGGCGCGTGCCGCCGTTCCAGCTCACCGCCATGAGCCTGGCGATCGGCGCGCTGGTGGGCCTGATCTGGGCGCGCGCCGGCGGCGTGCGGCTCGGGCGCGTCCTGCGCCAGCCGCCGCGGATCTGGGCGCTCGGGGTGGGCGGCGTGTTCGGCTACCACTTCTTCTACTTCACCGCGCTGCGCAACGCGCCGGTGGCCGAGGCCGGGCTCATCGCCTATCTCTGGCCGCTGCTGATCGTGCTGTTTTCGGGCCTGCTGCCGGGCGAACGCCTGCGCGCGCCGCATCTGCTGGGCGCGCTGCTGGCCTTCGGCGGCGCGGCGCTGATCCTGACCGGCGGCGGCGAGCTAGCCTTTGACGTCGCCAGCGCGCCCGGCTACGCCGCCGCCGGGATCTGCGCGCTGATCTGGTCGGGATATTCGGTGCTCAGCCGACGCGCGGGGCAGATCCCCACGGCGATGGTGACCGGGTTCTGCCTGGTCGGCGCGGCGCTCAGCGCGGCGTTTCACCTGGCGCTGGAAGATACGGTCTGGCCGGTCGGCGCGGGGCAATGGGCGGCGGCCGCGGGGCTTGGCGCCGGGCCGCTGGGGCTGGCTTTCTATGTCTGGGACGTGGGCGTGAAGCGCGGCGACATCCAGCTGCTGGGGGTCGCGGCCTACGCCGCGCCGCTGCTGTCGACGCTGATTCTGGCGATGGCGGGGCTGACGGAGCTGACCGCGACGCTGCTGCTGGCGGCGGCGCTTATCGCCGGCGGCGCCGCGGTCGCGGCGCTCGGCTCGGCCTTGGGCGCGCGGCGCGCCGGGCGCGGCGGCGGACCCTGACGCCCGCCCCCTTTCGCAGGGGCGGGCCGTTCGCCCGCAACGGCGAGGCGTTAGTGAGTCGTGTGACTGAGGCGCGTGATCTCTTCCTTGAGGCGCAGCTTCTCTTTCTTGAGCTTGCCCACCGCGAGATCGCTGGAGCCGGGGCTGCGCTGCTCCGCCTCGATCTGATGCGAAAGGGTTTCGTGCTTCTTCCTAAGCTCGGAAATATGCGCGTCCAGACTCATCGACGTCTCCCTTCTACTAGGTTTTCCGTATTCCAAACGTAAGCATTCGATGGCGCAATGTCATCATATCAGTGATTGCAATTCTCGAGACATTTTTCAACCCTTGGTAGATCTGGGCCGCCCGGCGCGTTGCCGGCGCGGGGTCCGCGCGCCGCGAATCGCCGCGAAAATCCCGGCATTCAGGGCCGGCGCAGCAGGTCCAGCGGCGCGGCGTCGCGCAGCACCGCCCGCGCCGCGTCGGAAAAATCCTCGCCGTCGCGAAGATGCGCCGCGCCGGCGTGCAGCACCAGCGGCGGATGCAGCGCGAAGGGGCCGCGCCCGCCTTTTCGCGTCAGCAGGATCACCCGCTTGGCGGGGCGCCCGGTCCGCGCGGCCAGCGGCAGCGCCTGAATGTCCCCGGCCCGCCCGGCCAGCGGCGCGAGCATCTCCGGCAGGCGTTCGGCGCGGTGGATCATGGTCAGCCAGCCGCCGGGCCTCAGGCGGCGCAGCGCGGCGTCGATCCAGTCCGAAAGCCCGGCTTCTCCCTCGCGATGCGCGGCGTCGCGACCCGGATCATGCGCCGGCGTGGCGCCGTCGGCCGGGAAAAACGGCGGATTGCAGATCACATGATCGAAATCCAGCGCCCGCAGCGTCGATGGCGGATCGCGCAGATCGCCCATGTGAACCGTCCAGTCGACGCCGTTCAGCGCCGCGTTGCCGCGGCTGAGCGCGGCGTAGGGCGATTGCAGTTCCAGGCCGTGCAGCGCCAGCCCCGGAACCCGCGCCGCCAGGCAGAACGCCGCCGCGCCGACGCCGCAGCCAAGATCCAGCGCCCGCTGGCCCGGGCGCGCCGGACAGGCGGCGGCCAGCAGCACCGGGTCGGTGGCCGCGCGATAGCCGCGCCTCGGCTGGGTCAGCCGCACCCGCCCGCCCAGAATCAGGTCCTCGCTCGTGTCCGGCGGCGCCGGGCTCACCCGGACAGGTCGCGCAGTTCGCGTCCCAGCCCGTTGTCGCGCAGCACGGCGCGGGCCATGAACAGGTTGGCGCGCCCCACCATCAGCCGCCGGGGCAGGACGCCGAGCGAGCCTTCGAGCACGCTCGTATGGACGTCAAATTCGAAGCAGTCTATATCCTCGGCACGCAGCAGCGCCGAAGCGAAGGCGAGCAGCGTCAGGTCGTTGGTGCGTATCAGTTCCTCCATGCCTCGAGTCTTACCCGCGGCGCTCGTCCCCGTCGAGAGCGCCGGCAAAGCCCAGGAGTTCGCGGTGAGCGTATCCGGCCCTTTCGAAACCCTCTCGGCGCTGGTCGCCGAGGATCTGGCGCAGGTCAACGCGCTGATCGCCACGCGCATGGCCTCGGAAAACGCGCCGCGCATCCCCGAAATCACCGCGCATCTGGTCGAGGCCGGCGGCAAGCGCCTGCGCCCGATCCTGACGCTGGCGGCGGCGCGGCTGTGCGGCTATGGCGGGTCGGACCATGTGAAGCTGGCGGCGACGGTGGAGTTCATCCACACCGCCACGCTGCTGCATGACGACGTGGTGGATGAAAGCGGCCAGCGCCGCGGGCGGCCCACGGCCAACCTGCTCTGGGACAACAAGTCGAGCGTGCTGGTGGGCGATTACCTGTTCGCGCGCAGCTTCCAGCTGATGGTCGAGACCGGCAGCCTGCGGGTGCTCGACATCCTCGCCAACGCCTCAGCCGTGATCGCCGAGGGCGAGGTGCTGCAATTGTCCACCGCCAACGATCTGGGGGCCGGCGAGGCGATCTACCTGAAGATGATCCATGGCAAGACCGCGGCGCTGTTCGCCGCCGCCACCGAGGTCGGCGCGGTGATCGCGCGGGTCGAGCCCCCCCGAATCGCCGCGCTCGCCGCCTATGGCGAGGCCCTTGGCATGGCTTTCCAGATCGTCGACGACGTGCTGGATTACGGCGGCTCCTCGGCGAAGCTCGGCAAGAACACCGGCGATGATTTCCGCGAGGGCAAGGTGACCCTGCCGGTGCTGATTGCGGTGGAAGCCGCGAAAGCCGCCGGCGACGAGGCGGGCCTCGCCTTCTGGTCGCGGGTGATCGAGAAGCGCGACCAGCGCGACGGCGATCTGGAGCAGGCCATGGCCCGTCTCGCCGACGCAAGCGCGCTGACGCGCAGCGCCGAAGCCGCCAGAGCCTATGCCGACAAGGCTCAGGCGGCGCTCGCGGCGTTCGAGCCCTCGCCCATGCGAGAGGCGCTTGAAGGCATCGCCGGTTTCGTGGTGTCCCGGCTGCATTAGCGTCCCGGCCTGGCTGCGAGCGGACGAACATCACCCCCGCCGCGCCGCCAGAATTCGAAAGATCATCCGCATCCCGCGACGCAAGACCGGCGAAGCCAAACTGGCGATCAGCTTCCGGTCGCGTCCATCGCCGCCGCCGCGCAGGCGTGGCTCGGGGCCTTCACCACGATGGCGAAGCGGCAGTCGAAGCCGGTGTTGGTCCCGGTCTCCACATCAAGCCAGCCGCCCATCTGGCGGCACAGATTGGTGCAGAGTGCCATGGCCGGCGCGATCTCGCCGCTCCGCGGCCGCCCTGAAGCGGCGCCGGTCCGCTCCTCGTCGCCGCCCGGGGCGCTGGCCCCGGTGCGATCGGGGCCGCTGTCCCGGACCGTGACCTCCAGCGCGAAATCGCCCTCGACGGCGCCAGGCGTGGGGCGCGCGGCGCGCTCGGCGGGCAGCAGCCGCCAGGACAGGCGGATCTGGGCGCGCTCGGTGCCGGCGATGGCGTAGTCGATGATGTTGCGCAGCACCGTCTGCAGACGCGCCGCGTCGCCGACCATCTCGACCCCGGCGCCCTCGCCGCTTTCCTCGATCAGCTCCACGCCCTTCTCCCGCGCGCCGGCGCGCCGACGTTCCAGCGATTCGGCGATCAGGACGTCCGGCGCGAAGGGCAGGCAGGCGAGCGTCGCCACGCCGTTTTCAAGCCGCGCCACGTCCAGCATGTCGTTGATGCGTTCCAGCGGTCCGCCGCAGGAGGCGCGCACAACCCGCAGGATCCGCTGCTGGTTGTCGCCGAGCGGCGTGCGCGCCAGCAGCTTGGCCGCGGCGATGGCGGCGCCAAGCGGGGCGCGCAGCTCCTCGCCGAACACCGCGACGTTGCGGGACCGCGCCCTGGCCGAATCGAGCGCCGCCTCGAGCGATTCGTCGGCCTCCTTCTCGCGAAACCGCAGGTGGCTGGAGAACGTCTCGTACAGCCGCTCGACGCCGCGCTGCGCCATGACGGCGATCAGCGTCAGCGCCAGCAGGATGGCGATCCCGCCTCCGGCGGCCACGCGCAACAGGGTGCGGCGCGCCGCCACGGCCTCGGATTCCAGCGTGCGCACCGCCCGGAACTGGGCGGCGCGCAGGGCGTTGTTCGCGGCGTTCAGCACCTCGGCCAGCACCGGGCCCCGCGCCGGTTCGCTCCCGGCCGTCAGCGCCCGTGCGGCGCGCATGAAGGCGCGCGTGCGCCCGTCCAGCCGGTCGGGCGGAGCGTTGAATATCGCCTCCATGGCCGGAGAGGGATCATCGGTCAGCTCGGCCATCATGCGTTCGTGCAGGATCTGCAGCGCGTCGAGCGATTCGATGATCATGCCGCGACTGGCCTCCCAGGTCTCGGCGAGGTCGTCATGGGCTTCCAACCCGGCCTGGAAGGCGATGCGCTGGGTCATTTCCGCCTGGCGCAGGCACAGCGCCAGCGTGCGCTCCACCGACATCAGCCCCGACATGATCCCGGTGACCGCGCCAAGCACCGCAAGGACCAGCATCGCCGTCAGGGCGATCCCGGTCATATGGCGCCGGCGAAGGCGTTCGGTTTCCGCACGGAGTTGCGGCACGGGTCATTCTCCTTTGCTCACCCCGGCGAGGCGATTGGTTCGCCCGTTGGTTGTGCCGCATAGAAGCTTACGAATCGTAACGCCGCAATAGCGACGCTGCGACACTCCACCAGCCGCGCGCGGTCGCGGCGGCCGCGGCGGCCTCGGCATCGCGCTGCGCGGCGAACAGGCCAAAGCATGTGGCGCCGCTGCCGGACATCCGGGCGAGCGCGCAGCCGGGCGCCGCGGCCAGCGCCGCGCGCACCGCGGCGATCGCCGGGGCGCAGGCGATCGCCGGGGACGCCAGATCGTTGCTTCGCGCCGCCAGCCATCGGGCGAAACCGTCGAAATCCCGCCACCCGCGCAGCGGGGGGGCGACGCTCGCCCGCCCGTCGGGCGGGATCAGGCGGCCCAGCCGGGCGAACACCCGCGGCGTCGACAGCGCCACGCCGGGGTTGGCCAGCGTCATCCAGCAGGCCGGCAGGTCAGGGGCCGGGTCCAGCCGCGCGCCCACGCCGCGCAGCCGCTGCGGACGCGCCGCGACGCAGACCGGCACATCGGCCCCGAGTCCGGCGCCGATGTCGCGAAGGGCGTCGGGCGACAAGCCCAGACCCCAGAGCCGGTTCAGCGCCCGCAGCGCCGCCGCCGCATCCGCCGAGCCGCCGCCGATCCCCGAGGCCACGGGCAGCAGCTTGTCCAGCCGCAGCGCCGCGCCGCGCCCGCCCCGGCATGCGCCGTCGCCCGCGCGATCGCGCAGGGCGCGGGCGGCGCGCATCACCAGATTGTCGGGCCCGGGCGCCAGCCCCGCGGCGAACGGGCCGTCGATGGTCAGCGTCAGCGCATCCGCCGGCGCCGCGACCAGCCGGTCGCCGAAGTCGGGAAACGCCACCAGACTGTCGAGCAGATGATAGCCGTCGCGCCGTCCGGTGACATGCAGGCACAGATTGACCTTGGCGCGGGCGATCTCGGCGACCGCGCCGGGCGGCGCCCCGACGCCGCCCCCGACGCCGCCATCGCCGCGGCCATGCGGCGCGCGCCTCGGCACCCGTCAGCCGTCGGTCTTGTCATCCGCGGGCTTGTCGCCCACCGTCGCCGACTCGGTCGTTTCCGCCCGCAGCACCGCGTCAAGCCCCTTGGCGAGCTTGGCGCGGATGCGCTTGGCGTCCTTGTCCTCGGGCTTAAAGGACAGCGCCCGCTTCCACTGGAACTCGGCCTCGCGCTTGCGGCCGACCATCCACAGCGCGTCGCCGAAATGATCGTTGATGATCGGGTCCACCGGGGTCAGTTCCACCGCACGCTCCAGATGCGGCACCGCCTCGTCATACATGCCGCCGCGATACAGCACCCAGCCGAGCGAATCGGTGATGTAGCCGTCATCGGGGCGCAGTTCGACGGCCTTTTCGATCATCTCCCGCGCCCGATCGAAATTCTTGCGCAGCTCGACCCAGGAATAGCCCAGATAGTTGAGCACCAGCGGCTGGTCGGGCTGCAGGTCGAGCGCCCGGAAGAAATCCGCCTCCGCCCGGTCCCACTCGTCGCTGCGCTCCAGCGCGATGCCGCGTTCGTAGAACAGCGCCCAATGGCGGCGTTCGGGGGTCCCGATCAGGTCTATGGCGCGGGTGTAGGCCTGCGCCGCCTCGGCAAAGCGCTTTTCGCGGCGCAGGATGTTGCCCAGCGCGATATGGGCGGTGAGCGCGTCGGCGAATTCGTCCGACAGCGACTGCAGGGCGAGGATCGCCTCGGGCGCCCGGTCCAGTTCGCGCAGCGCGTCGGCGCGCCCCACCTCGGCGGGAATGTAGAAGGGCGAGCGGCGCGGCACCGAGCCGAAGCTTTCCACCGCCATCTCGTACTGGCCCTGGATTTCCAGCAATTCGGCCACCAGCAGCCGCGCCTCGGCCATTTCCGGACGCAGCGCCACCGCCAGCTGCGCGTAGAGCAGCCCGGCGCCGCCCTTGCGGCTTCGATCCTGAGACAGCGCCCCGGCGATCGAGAACATCGCCTCGGCCGCGCCCGAGCGCGCCGAGAGCACCGGCAGATTGGCGTCCTCGCCGCGATCCAGCCGCGCCAGTTCGGCCTTCAGCAGCCGATCGCCGGCGCCGGCGTCGATCGTGCGCTGATACACCGCCCGGGCCTCGTCGACGCGCCCGAGACGTTCGAGAATGGCCCCATGGGCGCGCGCCAACCGCGCGCCGGAGGCGGCGCCGTCGGTTTCGGACGTGGCGTAGGCGGCGGCCGCGCCCTCCAGATCGCCGAGCGCGGCGCGCGCCAGCCCCAGATGATACTGGCCGAACAATTCGAACATCGCGTTGTCGTCGAGCCCGAGAAACGCCGCCTCGGCGGCGCCCGCGTCGCCGCGCCCGACCTCGGCCCAGCCCTTGAGCAGCCCCAGCAGCAGCGGCGAGAAGGATTCGGCGTTTTCGTCGAGCCGCCGCAGGGCGGCGTCGAAATCCGCCTCGGCGAAGGCTTCGGTGACCAGCGTCAGATTGGACAGCCGGTGCCCCGGCGCGTTGCGCACCATGGCCCGGGCGAGGATCGCGCCATTGCGCAGATCGCCGGTCATGATCTTGAAGTTCAGCGCCTGTTCGCGCAGCTGCGCGTTGCCCGGATCAAGCGCCAGCGCCGCGGTGAAATAGCGCGCGGCGGCAGGCAGGTCGTTGCGCTGCGCCGCCTGGCGCGCCGCCAGATAGGCGCCCGCCAGACTGCGCGGCGCGGCCTCGACCGCGGGGGCGCTCAGGACCAGGCCCATGAACGTCCATTTCAGCAATGCCCATTTCAACGCCGTGATTTTCAAGCTCTGCGCCTCCGTGAATCGATCTCGCGTCAGCCTCGCGCGAATCTGAATATGGGGCGTCGGTCGCGGCGCGACACCCCTGCGCCGCGCCTGAACGCCTTTGGCGTCATCCTAGCGACCTTGCAATTTGCAACGCAACGGCGAATTCCGGCGCAAACCGCGGCCGGGACCGCCCCCCGAACGTGCCGCGCCAGCGTCGATTGACGCAACGACAGCGGCGATCTGACGCCGATTCGACCGAATTTTCGCCGTTTTCGCCGCCTCAGCCATTGCCGCGCGCCCTTTCCGGCCCATTTCGATCCTCGCCCGTCGCTGCGCCCATCAGGATGAATGGGCGCAAAGGCCACATGAGCGCCTAACTTTGAACATTCCGTGATGATGCAGTAAATGTCGCAAGTGCAAAAATGACTGAAACATCGCGGCGCTGGGGAATCATGATCGCATATCAACATCGCCGCGGCGGTCTGGCCACCACCTTCATGGCGATCCTTTTCGCCGTGTCCGGCGGGCTCGCCACCTCGGCGGAGGCCTTCGTGACCTCCGGCGGCGCGCGCATCGACATGCCGGCCCCTCAGAAGATGACCTGCAAGGACCTGGACCGGAAGCTGCAGCAGATCGACGCCACCGGATTTCGCGGCGTCCAGCCGACCCCGCGCGATCCCAAGGACATGCCGCTGCTCGACTATGAAAGCAAGGTCGCAGGCGAGTTCTACGCACGCTGCCCGTCGCACGGCATGGGCCCGGTGCAGCGTTCCGAGGTGTTCCGGGACGGCTTTCGCAACTGACGCAACCGCCCCGAACCGCCAGATCGACCCGAACCGCCGAACTGCCGAATTGACGCGCGCGATGACCTGATCGCCCCGCCTGATCGCCCCACCCGATCGCCCTGTGGGCCCGCCCAGCGCCCCCAAACCGCGACATGCGTCACGCGCCGCATCGACAGCGCGGGCCGGGAATGCGAAGTTTCGCGCCGGGCGCGCCGTGCGCCGCCGCTTGTCAGGAACAGGAATGATCATGCGCGCATCCGGCCTCTGGCTGACTCTGGGCGTGGGCGCCGCCGCTCTGGCGGTCGGGCGCGCGTCGAAATGGTGGGTGGTCGAGGCGCTCGACCTGAAGACCCGGCTCAGCGCCGAAGTGGCGCCGCCCTATTTCAACTTCGTGATGGCCTGGAATCAGGGCGCCAATTTCGGGCTCGGCAACGGGATGGGGCGGATGTTCTGGATCCTGCTGACGCTCGCGGTCTGCGCCGGGCTGATCTGGTGGTCGCTGCGCATGGGCGACGTCTGGCGACGGGCCTGCATCGGCCTGATGATCGGCGGCGCGCTCGACAACGCCATGGATCGGGCGATCTACGGCGCGGTCGCCGATTTCCTGAACGTGAGCTGCTGCGGCCTCGTCAATCCTTATGCTTTCAATCCGGCCGACATCTTCATATTCATGGGGGCGTTCGGCTTGATCCTGCGCGACGGTTCTGACAAGCAGGCCGCCTGAGCCGCGCCGGACAGGACCCGAGAAAGGAAACCGCGACCCATGCCGACCAAACGCGCGACCAAAACCTCGCATCGCCTGTTGCGCGCGGCGCTGAGCATCGGGCTCGTCGTCGCGATCGCCGCCTGCGGCGGGCGCAGCCAGCTGCGCGACGCCTTCGGCGTGACGCTGGAATCGCCCGACGCCTTCAACGTCTACCCGCGCCGGCCGCTGCAGATGCCGCCGAGCATGGCGCAGCTGCCGCCGCCCCGGCCCGGCGCGCCCAGCCCGCTGGACCCGCGCCCCGCCGCCGAGGCGCAGGCGGCGCTGGCCAATGCCGGCGCGCCGCCCCCCGACGCCATCGCGCCCAGCGCCGGCGAACTGGCGCTGCTGGGCGCCGCCGGGGCCACCCAGGCCGATCCGGAAATCCGCGCCGATCTGGCCAGCAACCAGGTCGAGGAGGGCGAATCGCGCTACGGCATGTCCAGCATCTTCGGCTACGTGATCCCGAGCTACGACGTGCGCGACCCCGAGGCCAGCCCGGTGCTGCGCCCCCGCGTCGAGACCGAACGCCTGCAGGCCAGCGGCGCCGCCGCGCCCAACCCGCCGCCGCCGGCGCCCCGGCCAAAGAGCAACGAGTGGATCTTCGGCGGCTGATCCGCCGAGCCATCCGGGCGACGGATCAGCCGCCGATGCGGGGTTTCGCCAGGCGCGCCGCGCGAAACCGGGGTTTGCGTCCGCCCGCCATCATCCGCGCCGGGCGATCGCTCCCCCCCCCCCCCGCGTCGGGGGCGCGTCGGGGGCGGGGCTATTGTTCCGACGCGAACACGGCATAGATAGAGCCACACCGTCCGCTTGACCCGCCGGGAGTTCGCCGATGATCCGCGCCGCCTTGCCTGAAGCCTTTTCAACGCCGCCGCGCGCCGTCCTGCGCGCGTTGGCCCGCGCCATGACACGCGCCATGACGCGCGCCACGACACGCACCGGGGCCAACGCCTGCGTCGCGCCGGCGCTCGCCGTTGCGACCTTGCTGGGCGCGGCGATCGCCCTGCCCCAGGGGGCGGCGGCTGCGGCGAAGGTGTCGACCTTCACGCTCGACAACGGCATGGAGGCGGTGGTGATCGAGGATCACCGCGCCCCGGTGGTCACCCACATGGTCTGGTACCGCGTCGGCGCCTCGGACGAACCGCCGCGCAAATCCGGCATCGCGCATTTTCTCGAACACCTGATGTTCAAGGGCACCGAGAAGATCCCCGACGCCGAGTTTTCGCGGATCATCGCCGCCAATGGCGGCCAGGGCAACGCCTTCACCTCGCGCGATTACACCGGCTACTATCAGCGCATCGCCGCCGACCGGCTGGAACTGGTGATGAGCATGGAGGCGGACCGGATGCGCAATCTGGTGCTCACCGAGGATCAGGTGCTGCCCGAGCGCGACGTGATTCTGGAGGAACGCAACAGCCGCGTGGAGAACAACCCCGGCAGCCTGTTCTCCGAACAGCGCGACGCGGCGCTGTATCTGAACCACCCCAACGGCATTCCGGTGATCGGCTGGCGCCACGAGATGGCGGCGCTGACGCTGGACGACGCGCTGAGCTTCTATCGCCGCTACTACGCGCCCAACAACGCCATCCTGGTGGTGGCCGGCGACGTCACCCCCGACGAGGTGAAACGGCTGGCGCAAAAGCATTACGGCCCGCTGACCCCCTCGGTCCTGCCCGAGCGCCTGCGCCCGATGGAACCGCCGCAGACCGCGGCGCGCCGTCTTGAATACCGCGACGCGCGGGTGCGCCAGCCCTATGTGCTGCGCGACTATCTGGCCCCTGTGCGCCGGTCGGGCCAGGCCCGGGCGGCGGCGCTGGAGGTGCTGTCCGAGGTGCTCGGCGGCGGCATCAATTCGCGCTTCGCCCAGGCGCTGACGGTGAACAGCAAGGTCGCGCTCAACGCCGGGGCCTGGTATGCGGCCAACCTGCGCGACATCGGCTCGTTCACGATCTACGCGGTGCCGCGCCCGGGCGTGTCGCTCGACGAGGTCGAGACGGCGCTCGACGACGCGCTGGCGGCGTTTCTGGCCTCCGACGGCCCCACGGATCGGGAACTGACCCGCATCAAGGCGATTTCGCGCGCCAACACCATCTACGCCCAGGACAACCAGCAATCGCTGGCGCAGCTTTACGGCGGCGGGCTGGCCGCCGACCTGACGCTGGAGCAGATCGAAAGCTGGCCCGACGCCATCCAGGCGGTGACCGCCGAACAGGTGATGGCGGCGGCGCGCGACCTGTTTGACATCCGCCGTTCGGTCACCGGACGGCTGATGAGCGAGGACCCGGCCCCGGATGCAGCCCCGGATGCAGCCCCGGATGCGGGGCCCGTGGACAAGCGCAGCGACGCCGCCGCAACCGAGACCGGGGGGACCAACGGATGACCGTCGCCATGACCCAAGCCATCGCCCGCGCCGCCTTCGGCCTCGCCGCCCTCGCCGCGCTGGCCGCGCCCGCGCTTGCCGCCACCGAGGTGCAGCAAATCACCTCGCCCGGCGGCATCAAGGCCTGGCTGGTGGAGGAAACCTCGATCCCCATGCTGGCCATCGAGATCGTGTTCGAGGGCGGCGCCTCGCGCGATCCGGCGGATCAGCTCGGCATCGCCAATTTTCTCTCGGGCATGCTGGACGAGGGCGCCGGGGATCTGGATTCGGCGGCGTTCTCGGCGCGCGCCGATGAAATCTCCGCGCGGTTCGGGTTTTCCGCCGGGCGGGACAGTTTTTCGGTCTCGGCGCGGATGCTGACCGAAAACCGGGACGCCAGCATCGACCTGCTGCGCCTCGCCCTGACCGCGCCGCGCTTCGATCCCGAGCCCATGGAGCGGGTGCGCAGCCAGATCCTGTCCTCGATCCGCTCCGCCGGGACCGAACCCAACGCCATCGCCGGCAAGGCGGTGCGCGCGGCGCTGTTTCCCGACGACCCCTATGGACTGCCCACCACGGGCGAGGCCGAGACCGTGGCCGCCATCGCCCCCGCCGATCTGGCGACGGCGCGCACGCGGCTGCTGAACCGGTCGCGGCTGGCGGTGGGGGTGGTCGGCGACATCACCGCCGAAGACCTGGGGCCGCTGCTCGACCGGCTGCTCGGCGACCTGCCCGACACGCCGTGGAACGCCCTGCCCCCGGCCGAATTCAGCCCGGTGCGCGGGCTGACGGTGATCCCGCTCGACACCCCGCAATCGGTGGCGACGCTGATCGAGGAGGGGCTGCTGCGCGAGGATCCGGATTTCATCCCGGCCTTCGTGATGAACCACATCCTCGGCGGCGGCGGCTTCACCTCGCGACTTACCGAGGAGGTGCGCGAAAAGCGCGGGCTGACCTATTCGGTGTATTCCTATCTTGCGCCCTACCGGCGCGCCGGGCTGCTGGCGGCCGGCGTCAGTTCCGACAACGCCCGCATCGCCGAGGCGATCGAGGTGATCAAGGCGGAATGGGCGCGAATGGCCGAGGGCGGCGTCACCGAGGACGAACTGGACAAGGCCAAGCGCTACCTCACCGGCGCCTACCCGCTGCGCTTCGATTCCAACGCCAAGATCGCCGACAGCCTCGCCGGGCTGATGCGCGCCGGCTTCACGCCCGACTATCTGACCGAGCGCAACGGCATGATCGAGGCGGTGACGCGCGAGGACATCGCCCGGGTCGCCAGGCGCCTGCTGAAACCCCAGCAGCTGCGAATCGTGGTGGTGGGCCAGCCCGAGGGGCTGGAAAGCGAAACGCCGATCCCCGGGTTCTGAGGGCGCGGCGGTCGCGAAACGCCGCCCCGAAAAAGCGGGCTGAAACGCGCGCCGCCCCGGTTGCGGGATTTGCAACAGGGGCGGCGCATGCTATCCCTTGTGGCATGAACGCGCAAAACCCCAATATCGGCCCGGGCACGCCGCCCGCGCGCCGCATCCGGCGGCTGGACGAGGCGGCGCAGAACCGCATCGCCGCGGGCGAGGTGGTGGAGCGCCCGGCCTCGGCGGTGAAGGAACTGGTTGAAAACGCGCTCGACGCCGGGGCGCGGCGCATCGCCATCGACATCGCCGATGGCGGCAAGACGCTGATCCGGGTGCGCGACGACGGCCACGGCATCGCCCGCGACGATCTGGCGCTGGCGCTGGCGCGGCACGCGACCTCCAAGATCGACGGCTCGGACCTGCTCGACATCGCCAGCTTCGGGTTTCGCGGCGAGGCCCTGCCCTCGATCGGCGCGGTGGCGCGGATGATGCTGGCCTCGCGCCTGGCCGGCGCCGATGCGGCGTGGGAAATCCGCTGCGACGGCGGCGCGCTGGCGCCGCTGGCGCCCGCGGCGCTGGCGGCGGGCACGGTCGTCGAGGTGCGCGAACTGTTCTACGCCACCCCGGCGCGGCTGAAATTCCTGCGCAGCGACCGGGCGGAAACCCGGGCGATCTCCGAAACCGTGAAACGGCTGGCCATGGCGTCGCCGGCGGTCGGCTTCACGCTGCGCGACGTCAGCAAGGGCGGCGAGGGGCGCGTGCTGTTTCGCGCCGAGGCCGAACAGGGCGAATTGTTCGACGCGCGGTTGGCGCGGCTGCGGCGGATCATGGGCGCGGATTTCGCCGAAAACGCCCTGCCGATCGATGCGGAGCGCGACGGCGTGCGGTTGACCGGCTTTGCGGCGCTGCCGACCTATTCGCGCGGCTCCATGGTGGCCCAGCACCTGTTCGTCAACGGCCGCCCGGTGCGCGACAAGCTGCTGGTGGGGGCGCTGCGCGGGGCCTATGCGGATTTCCTCAGCCGCGACCGGCACCCGGCGGCGGCGCTGTTTCTGAACTGCCCGCCCGAACGGGTCGACGTGAACGTGCATCCCGCCAAGACCGAGGTGCGGTTCCGCGAACCGGGACTGGCGCGGGGGCTGATCGTGTCGGCGCTGAAGCATGCGCTGGCCGCGGCCGGGCATCGCGCCAGCGCCACCGTGGGAATCGCCGCCATGGGCGCGTTTCGCGCCGAGGCCGCGCCGGGCGCCGACGGTCGGGACGGGCCGCGCGCCTATCAGGCGCCGCTGCAATCACCCCGGGCGCTGGTCCGTGGCCATGCGGCGCAAGCGCCGCTGGACAGGGGCGGATTCGCCGAGGCGCAGGCCGGCTGGTCGGCCCGGATCGACGCGCCCGACCCCGCCGAGGCCGGACGGCGGGATCTGCCGCTGGGGGTGGCGCGCGCCCAGTTCCACGAAAACTACATCCTCGCCCAGACCGCGACCGGCATCGTCATCGTCGATCAACACGCCGCCCATGAACGGCTGGTCTATGAGCGGCTGAAGGCGCAGATGGCGGCGCGGGACGTGCCGCGCCAGGCGCTGCTGATCCCGGAGATCGTCGAACTTGACCGCGACGACGCCCAGCGGGTGCTCGACGCCGCCGACGCGCTGGCCGGGGCCGGGCTGGCGGTGGAGCCCTTCGGCGAAGGCGCGGTCTGCGTGCGCGAGATTCCCGCCGCCCTGGGCAATCCGGATGCCGGCGCGCTGCTGCGCGACGTGGCGGACGAACTGGCGGATCTGGGGACCAGCGCGGCGGTGAGCGCGCGCATCGACGCGGTGCTGAGCCGCATGGCCTGCCACGGCTCGGTGCGCTCGGGACGCCGGCTCAGCGGGCCGGAGATGGACGCGCTGCTGCGGGAAATGGAATCGACGCCCCATTCCGGCCAGTGCAATCACGGCCGGCCGACCTATGTGTCGCTGTCGCTGGACGACATTGAAAAACTGTTCGGGCGGCGTTGAGCGCCGCCCCAATGGCGGATCGGGATCCGCCCTACAGGCAATTGCGGATGACGGCGCGGATTTGCCTCGGCCGGATTTCGCCCCAGATGACCGGCAAAGGGAGGTTCGCCATGTCTCGCATCCTGATGATCGCCCTGGCGCTGTCGCTCGCCGCCAACGCCGCGCGCGCCGCGGTTGCCGGCGACGCGCCCCGACCCGAGGCCGCCGAGCGGGTCGCGGCGCTGGACCGGCTGTTCGCATCGCTGGCGGCGGCGCCTGACGAGGCCGCGGGGCGCGCGATCGCCGACGAGATCTGGCGCCGCTGGGCCACGGGACCGACCGCGCCCGCCACCAGGCGCCTCGCCGAGGCCATGCGGCGCATCCAGGGCTATGACTTCGCCGGGGCGATCGACATCCTCGACCGGCTGATCGCCGCGCATCCCGGTTGGGCGGAGCCATGGAACCAGCGCGCCTTCGCGCGGTTCCTGCGCGACGAACCCGACTTGGCGCTGGAGGACATCGCCCGGGTGCTGGACCTGGAGCCGAGGCATTTCGGCGCGCTCTCGGGCAAGGCCATCATCCTGCTGCGCATGGGGCGCGGACAACTGGGGCAAAAGGCGCTGCGCCGCGCGGTGGCGGTCAATCCGTGGCTGCGCGAACGGGACATGCTGACGCCCGATCCCGGGCGCGACATCTGACGACGCGCGGATTCAGTCGCGCAGCAGCATCAGCATCGCCAGCGTGGTCGCCGCCACCCCGACCAGCACCAGCGGCGCGGCCCAGCCGCGGCCCGACAGGCCCTCCCACAGGATCACGAAGCTCGGCACCAGATATCCATAGGCCATGACCTTCGACGCGGGCAGGCGCAGGGCCGCGAACTGCAACAGAAAGAACGTGCCCGCGGTGGCCATCACCGCCAGATACAGCACCGCGACCCAGACCACCCCGGGCAGCGCGCCCCAATCGGTGGCCAGCAGCGACCCGTTGGCCAGCGCATAGGCGAGGATCAGCAGAAAGCCGCCCATGGTGGTCCAGAAGGAAAACGCGATCAGCGGCTCGTCGCGCTTCAGCAGCCGCACCAGCGGCGTGTAGAAGGCGTGCCCTGCGCAGCCGATGACGAACAGCGCCTCGCCCATGCCGATGTCGAGCGCCAGCAGCGCCGCGAGATCGGCGCGGAAGATCACCCAGATCGCCCCGGCGCCGCCGATGGCCAGCGCCAGCGCCATGCGCGGCGTCGCCCCCTGGCGCAGCAGCAGCCAGCCGAACAGCGCCGCCATGGCCGGGGTCAGGGTGAAGACGGCGCTGGTGGAGACCGGATCGGTGAGCCGCAGCGCCTCGAACATCAGCACGAAATAGAGCGACAGCGCGAAGCCCAGCGCCAGATAGCGCCACGGCGCGGTCAGCTGCGACCGGCGCAGCCCCGGCCCGGCGAGCGCGAAGCCCCCGAGCACCAGCGCCGCGATGAAGAAGCGCAGCGCGTTCAGCGCCGCCGGTTCGATGAAAGGCGCCGCCAGCCCGCCCAGCGAGAACGACCCCGAGATGATCGCCGCGAAAGCCAGCATGGCGAGATGCCCGCGCAGGGCCTCGCGCCGCCCCGCCGCCGCCGCCGACGACGACGACGACGCCGGCGCGGCGACGATCTCGGTCATGGCGCCGGTCCGCCCGGGGCTATTCGGGGGTGATCCGGCTGATCTTGGACCCCTCGATCCCCAGCCCGGCCATCAGCCCCGACTGGTTGAAGATGATGGCGTAGACATCCTGGCTCAGCGTGGTCGAGGACATCTTCGCCGCCAGCCCTTCGTCCATGACCACGACGCTGGGCCCTGTGCCGATCTCCCAGCCCTCGGACTGGTCCAAGAAGGCGAGGGCTTCCTGGTTCATGATGAACAGCGCATAGCCGTAGGTCTGCGCCCCGGCCTGCAACCCGTAGGACAGGGCGATGGAACTGTAATAGCCGATGGTCTTGCCGCCCTGGCGCAGGGCGCCCTCGCCGAAGGCGCCGCCGACGATCAACCCGCCCTTGACGATCTTGGGAAACACCAGGATGCCGGCGGCCCGCTTGGCAAGCTCCCGGGCCTCGGAGTTGTGCGCATACAGCACCTTCAATGCGCCGTTCACGGCGGCGTCGATTTCACCGGCGCTGGCGGCGCGCGCGGCGCCGGGGGTCGCGTTGAGGGCGCCAAGCGCCAGCAGCGCGAAAGCGAGGGATTTGAGCAGGCGGGTCATGCGGGGGATCCTTTTCGTTATTGGTCTTCGGCCCGCCCATGCCACGCGATCAGGCGGAAGCGGCGCGCGCAGCTTCGGCAATGACGGCCGCCCTGTCCAGAGCGACCGCCGGAAACCCCGCATCCGTCCGGCGCGCCCCCGAACACGCCCCCGAACACGCCCCCGGACCCTACCCCGAAACCGTCACTCCGCCGCCTGCGCCGCGGGGTTGTTGGGATGCGTTGTCCAGTTGGCGTAGTCGCCGGACACCACCTTGCCGGTGCGCGGGTCGGTTTCGCCCGGGGCCATGCGCTCCATGGTGATGCAGTTTTCAACCGGGCAGACGCTGACGCAGAGGTTGCAGGCCACGCATTCCGCGTCGATCACCTCGAACCCGCGCGCCCCGTCGATGCTGTCGGCGATGGCCTGATGCGAGGTGTCCTCGCAGACCGCGAAGCAGCGCCCGCATTTGATGCACAGATCCTGATCGATCTTCGCCTTGGCGATGTAGTTGAGGTTGAGGTGCTTCCAGTCGGTGACGTTGGGCACGGCGCGCCCGATCACGTCGTCGAGCGTCGCGTGGCCCTGCGCGTCCATCCATTCCGCCAGGCCGGTCTTCATTTCCTCGACGATGCGAAAGCCGTAGGTCATGGCCGCGGTGCAGACCTGCACGTTGCCCGCCCCCAGCGCCAGGAATTCAGCCGCGTCGCGCCAGGTGGTGACCCCGCCGATGCCCGAGATCGGCAGGCCGGCGGTGTCCGGATCGCGGGCGATCTCGGCCACCATGTTGAGCGCGATCGGCTTCACCGCGGGGCCGCAAAAGCCGCCATGGGACCCCTTGCCGTCGATGCTCGGTTCGGGGCTGAAATCGTCGAGATTGACCGAAACGATGGAATTGATGGTGTTGATCAGGCTCACCGCGTCGGCGCCGCCGGCCTTGGCCGCGCGCGCCGGGTAGCGCACGTCGGTGATGTTGGGGGTCAGCTTCACGATCACCGGCATGCGCGAATATTGCTTGCACCAGCGGGTGACCATCTCGATGTATTCGGGCACCTGCCCGACGGCCGCGCCCATGCCGCGTTCGGACATGCCGTGGGGGCAGCCGAAATTCAGCTCGATGGCGTCGGCGCCGGTGTCCTCGACCAGCGGCAGGATGTATTTCCACGCCTGCTCCTCGCAGGGCACCATCAGCGAGGCGATCAGGGCGCGGTCGGGATAGTCCCGCTTCACCGCTTTCATCTCGTCGAGATTGGTCTGCAGGGGGCGGTCGGTGATCAGCTCGATGTTGTTGAGCCCCAGCAGGCGGCGATCGGCGCCCCAGATCGCGCCGTAGCGCGGGCCGTTGACGTTGACCACATGGGGGTCGAGGCCCAGCGTCTTCCAGACCACGCCGCCCCAGCCGGCCTCGAAGGCGCGGCGCACGTTGTATTCCTTGTCCGTGGGCGGCGCCGAGGCCAGCCAGAACGGGTTCGGGGATTTCACGCCCACGAATTCACTGCGAATGTCAGCCATGTCTCAGCCCTCCATCAGCTTGGCGTGGATGTCTTCGGCGGCGTCGCGCCCCTCGGCCACCGCGGTCACGGTCAGGTCCTCGCCGCCTGCGGCGCAATCGCCCCCGGCCCAGATGTTTGCGCGCGACGTGCGACCCGGTCCGGTGACCGCGATCTTGCGCCCGTCAAGCTTGAGCCCGGCGACCGGGATCAGCGTCTGGCCGATGGCCTTGAACACCTGATCGGCGGGGATGACGAAGGTCTCGCCGAGCCCTTTCAATCCGTCCGCGCCATCCTCGGTGTATTCGAATTCGACCCCCGTGGCGCGGCCCTCGCCCAGCACGCGCACCGGCTGGGCGTTGAGGCGGATCACCACCCCGGCCGAGGCCGCGAGATCCTGTTCGAAGGCCGAGGCGGCCATCTTGTCGCGCCCGCGCCGATAGACCAGCGTGACGTTTTCCGCCCCGAGGTGGCGGGACTGGATGGCGGCGTCGATGGCGGTCATGCCGCCGCCGATCACCACCACGTTGCGTCCGATGGGCAGCGTGGCGAGGTCGTCGCACTGGCGCAGCTCGGCGATGAAATCCACCGCGTCGCGCACGCCCTCCATGTCGGCGCCCGCGGCGCGCAGCGCATTGACCCCGCCCAGCCCGATGCCGAGGAACACCGCGTCGAAATCGGCGCTCAGCGCATCGAGCGACAGCGCATCGCCCAGACGTTCGCCATGGCGGATCACGATGCCGCCGATCGACAGCAGCCAATCGACCTCGCGCTGGGCGAAATCGTCGGGGGACTTGTAGGCGGCGATGCCGAATTCGTTCAGCCCGCCGGGTTTCTCGCGGGCGTCGAACACCGTGACGTCATGGCCCTTCATGGCCAGACGGTGGGCGCAGGACAGCCCGGCCGGCCCGGCGCCCACCACCGCCACGCGCTTGCCTGTGGCCTCGGCGCGGGCGAAGGGATGCGCGCCGGCCGCCATCAGCGCATCGGTGGCGGCGCGCTGCAGGCGGCCGATCTCCACCGGCTGGCCCTCGGCGGTTTCGCGCACGCAGGCCTCCTCGCACAGGGTTTCGGTTGGGCAGACCCTTGCGCACATGCCGCCCATGATGTTCTGGGCGAAGATGGTCCTGGCTGCCCCCGGCGCGTTGCCGACGGCGATCTGTCGGATGAACATGGGGATGTCGATATCCGTCGGGCAGGCGATGGTGCAGGGCGCGTCATGGCAGAAATAGCACCGGTCCGCGGCGACCAGCGCCTCATGCCGGGTCAGGGCCGGGTGCAGATCGGAAAAATTGGCCTCGATTTCCGAGGCGCTGAGGCGGCCGGGCGCGATCCCCGGCGTCAGGCGCGCGTGCGTCATGTGACTCTCCCTGTCGACTTATCGCAGCGTCCACCTTGGCAGGGGTCGGTTTTTTTATCAATTGATAAAATATATCGGTTGGTAAATTTTTCGAGCCGGGCCGACACGGCGCCCGACGCAGGGCGCGGCGATCGGGCGCGGGGCTCAGTCGGGGCCGCGCCGCTGCGCCATGTGGGTGAGGCGCGACCAGCAATTCATGCTCATCATCTGGCAATAGGCCACCGACAGCGCGCCTTTCTTGCGCAGATCCAGCAGCGCGTCGTCATCAAGACTGTTGAGCTTCTTTTCATTGACCACGTGAAAATCCGTGAGCCGGAGCTTTTCGCCGTCGGGCATCTCGATCTCGCCCTGCTGCTCCATCAGCAGCCCGGCATCGCGCAGCGCCGCCACCGCCATCTCCGTGCTCAGCGCCTGACGCTGGAACGCCATGCAGAATTCCAGCGCCGCGTGGGCGGTTTCGGTGGCCTTGTCGTCACTGTCGAACAGCTTGGGTTCGGCGTCGCGCGACACCCGCGTCGAGGCCACGTCGACGCAGAGCATCACCTGATCCTTGTCCCCGTTCATGCGGCTGAGGATGTAGGGGTAGCGGCGCACATAGGCGGGGATGTAGGCGCCGCCGATCCACGCGCCGTCGGATTCGACGAACAGGTTCTGGTTCTTGCGCAGGCCCAGCACCGCCACCGGCCCGAAGGCCTCGCCGCTGAACACGATGGGATACCAGACCCCGGCGCGGGCGAATTCCGAGATGTTGACCGGCGCCGCGTTGACCTGCGCGGCGAAGCCGTAGCCGTCATGGGGCCCGACGCCGAGCCCGGCATGGCGGTGGGCCTCCAGCGCCTCGGGCTTGCGGTAGAACAGCGGCGACACGGCGGGCTTGGCCTGGGCGTCGGAACCGGTTTCGGCAGGCTTGTCACTGTCGGGCACGGGAGGTCCTTTTCAAGGTCGGCCGGGGGGGAAGGTTCAATCAGCCTCCCTTGTAGAGGAGGACGCCCCGGGCGCGCAATCGCAACGGGACTGCGCCAGCGCGAAAGCGGGGTGCGGGGCGCTCAGGCGCCCCGGTCGGTGAAATCCGGGTGCATGGTGTCGGGATGCGTCGCGTTGGCCTTGCGCAGGGCGGTTTCCAGATCGCCGGCCAGTTCGGCGCGCTCCTCGGGGCTGAGAAAGGCCCCCAGCTCGATGCGCCGGCCGCCGCCGCGCAGCGTGAGGTAGTTTTCCGGGCGGCCTTCGGGGTCGAGCTTCAGCTTCACCCAATAGGGGTTGGCCTCCCAGCGGCGCGCGGCGCCGTCGGGTTCGCGCCGCTCCACCACGATCAGGTCGGGCCAGAGCGTCAGCTCCTCGGTCAGCCGCCCGTCGCGGTAGTTGCGCATGAGAAACCACCACAGCAGCGCGAAGGCCCCGATCGAGAACGGCGCCACCGCCAGCGCCACGGCCGAGCCCAGAAAAACGATCACCGGCAGCGCCAGCATCACGCCGGCGCCGGCCATCAGCAGCCAGAATCCCCGCGCCGACAGCGACCGGTTGGGCCAGAGCAGCACCTGATAGATCGGCGGATCGGAACGGCCAACGGCCGGGAGATCCCCGGCCGCTGGCATGTTCTGGTCGCTGGGGGTCATGAAATCGCGGTCATGGCCGCCCGGGTCCGCGGTCAGTGCGAGCCCTGCTTGTCCCACATGTCGCGGGTCGGCAGGGTCTCGAAGGTGTGCGCGGGCGGCGGGTTGGGCAGGGTCCATTCCAACGTGTCCGCGTGTTCGCCCCAATAGGCGTTCTCGGTGATCTTCTTGCCCTTCGTCACGGTGTACCAGACGATGTAGAAGAACAGCAGGAACGAGGCGCCCGACAGGAACGCGCCGTAGGAGCTGACCTCGTTCCACAGCGAGAACTGCTCGGGATAGTCGATGTAGCGGCGCGGCATGCCCTGACGCCCGAGGAAGTGCTGCGGGAAGAAGGTGACGTTGGCCCCGATGAACATCATCCAGAAATGGATCTTGCCCAGCGTCTCGGGATACTGGCGCCCGGTCATCTTGCCCATCCAGTAATACATGCCGGCGAAGATGCAGAACACCGCGCCCAGGCTCATCACATAGTGGAAATGCGCCACCACGTAATAGGTGTCGTGATAGGCCCGGTCGACGCCCGCCTGGCTGAGCACCACGCCGGTGACCCCGCCCACGGTGAACAGGAACAGGAACCCCATGGCCCAGAGCATCGGCGTCTTGAAGGAGATCGAGCCCCCCCACATGGTGGCGATCCAGGAAAACACCTTCACCCCGGTCGGCACCGCGATCACCATGGTCGCCAGCATGAAGTAGCTCTGCTGGGTGTAGCTCAAGCCCACCGTGTACATGTGATGCGCCCAGACCACGAAGCCGAGCACGCCGATGGCGATCATCGCGTAGACCATCGCCAGATAGCCGAAGATCGGCTTTTTCGAGAAGGTCGAGATCACGTGGCTGATGATGCCAAAGCCCGGCACGATGATCATGTAGACTTCCGGATGCCCGAAGAACCACAGCAGGTGCTGGTAGAGCACCGGATCGCCGCCCCCCGAGGGGTCGAAGAAGGTGGTGCCGAAATTGCGGTCGGTGAGCAGCATGGTGATGGCCCCCGCCAGGACCGGCAGCGACAGCAGGATCAGGAAGGCGGTGACGAAGATCGACCACGGGAACAGCGGCGTCTTGTGCAGGGTCATGCCCGGCGCCCGCATGTTCAGGAAGGTGGTGATCATGTTGATGGCGCCGAGGATCGACGAGGCGCCCGAAAGATGCACCGCGAAGATCGCCAGATCCATCGAATAGCCGCCCTCGGTGGTCGACAGCGGCGCATACAGCACCCAGCCGACGCCCGAGCCGAGCTGGTCGTTGCCCCCCGGCGACAGCAGCGAAGCCACCGCCAGCGACGATCCGGCCACATACATCCAGTAGCTGAGATTGTTCATGCGCGGGAACGCCATGTCCGGCGCGCCGATCATCAGCGGCATGAAGTAGTTTCCGAAACCGCCGAACAGCGCCGGGATGACCACGAAGAACATCATCAGGATGCCGTGGCCGGTGATCAGCACGTTCCACAGATGGCCGTTCGGGGTGATCCCGTCATCCATCAGCATGTACTGCACGCCGGGCTCCATGAGCTCCAGCCGCATATACATGGTGAACGCCACCGACACGAGCCCGAGCACCGACGCGGTGATCAGGTAAAGGATGCCGATATCCTTGTGGTTCGTCGAAAGGAACCAGCGCGTGAAGAACCCCACCTTGTGGTGGTCGTCATGCGCGTGCGCCGTTGCGTCGGCCATATGTGCACTCCTGCCGCAAATTCTCGTTTCCGGGACACCCGGCACGCGGGCGATCCTCATTGCATTGGAACGGGTTTAGCCTTCTCCCGCCCTCACGACAATATTCCTTTCGGTCGCAACCAAATTTCCCGACCGCGCGCAACGGTCCCGGATGCCCCGGGGGCGCCACGCATGTTAGGCGCCCGCGCATGAAAAAGCCACGGGGCGTTTGACCCGAATTTAGCGTGAAACGCCCCCGTGCCCATGCGCCAACCCGCGCGGGCCCCCCGGGGGGTCGCCGCCCGCGCCCGGCCCCGGGCGCCCCGCCGATTTTTCGGCCCA
>NZ_JBWOMN010000015.1:0-182825 GCF_056449545.1 Oceanicella sp.
ACGACGTGCCCGGCATCGGCCCGGCGCGAAAGCGCGCGCTGCTGGCGCATTTCGGGTCGGCCAAGGCGGTGACGCGGGCCGGGCTGGCGGATCTGCAGGCGGTCAGGGGGGTGTCGGCGGCGATGGCCGAAACCATCTACGCGCATTTCCATTCGGGCGGGTGAGCGCCGCCGATGCGATTGCCGCCATCCAGAAACCCCCGTCAAACCCGCCCGCGGCGCCTTGCTTTTTTCGTGCGCCGGCGATTGACCCGACGGCGCGCGACATATTCACCGCTGAAACAGCCCCGTTATTATATATTATTTGCAATTTCAAGTAATAAATGATGGAAATTGAAGGTGACGTCTCTATACCCGACGGAACCTGATTTGAAAATCGGCGAAGATGGCTTCGACGGCAATGATCTGTTGAATCGAAAACCTGTCGGCAAACGATTGACCGAGATTGTCGATCGAATAGATCAGCCATTGGTGATTGCGCTGGATGGGCATTGGGGCACGGGAAAGTCATTTTTTCTCAAGATGTGGACCGGGGATCACAAGAACGAATTCCGCGGGCAGGCCAAAATCATCTATTTTGATGCCTTTGAGCATGACGACCTGGGCGATCCGCTTGTCAGTCTTGTTGCAGCGGTGACGCGCGCTACAGAAGATGACGGCGCAAAAGCAGAACCCATCGCGAAACTCAAGAATGCCGCCATGTTGCTCGCAGCGCCCGTCTTGCGCACCGGACTGGCGGTGGCGACAGCGGGCGCAAGCGAGACCGTCGGCGCCGTATGGGCCGCTGGCGTGAATGCGATCGGTGATGAAGCCGCCAAAGCTGCCGAAGAGTTCTGGAGAAGGGAGAGCGGGCGGGTTGAAGCCATGGAGCAGTTCCGTGCGGCGCTTCAAAGCCTGACGAAGCCCGCAGAAACGGACGGGCCGCGAAACAAAATTGTGTTCATCGTGGACGAGCTTGACCGCTGCAGACCCGATTACGCGCTGGCCGTGCTTGAGATCGTCAAGCATTTCTTTGCGGCGCCCGGCGTGCATTTTGTGCTTGGTGTGAATTTTGAAGCGCTGGCGGCCTCGGTCACCAGCCGCTACGGCGCCGGAATCGATGCTGATGGCTATCTGCGGAAGTTCATCCACTTGTCAGTCCGGTTTCCCGAGGACAACGAGAAAGGCACGGTGGAGCGGTATCTCGAAGGGGTGAAAGGTCGTTTTGAAATTGGTCAAAATACCGGCAGGGCAATTTTAGAAATTGAAAGCCTAAATAAGCCTATAAGGGCCGCCTCCATCAGAGATATCGAAAGGGTGTTGGCTCGTATATCCCTGCTTCCCGATGATTTCGAAAAATACCATGCGCCTGAAAGGTATATGGTAATAATAGCTATTTTTTTGGAAGTAACCAATTTAGTATTATACAATAGATTCAGAAACAAGGGCGCGTGCAGCGAGGATGTATTCAAGTGGTTTGGGCTGAAAAAGCCACTGAAACTTGGTAGATCGATTGACAACCTCCTTTGGAGCCTCATCGACTTCTACGCAAGCCCCCAACCTGACCCTGAAAGTGAAGAATTCCTATCTAGATTTAAAGAATCTTTTCCTTTTGGCGACATTCACGCGACGCTTGAGCGCCTGCTCGCCGACTGCCTCGACACCTTCTCGGTTCGCGATTGATAGCCGCCGCGCCCGGGCGGCCCTCGGGATTTTTCCCGGTTTGCAGCGGCCTGCGCGCCCGCTACAACCCCATATAATCACCGCCCGGCGCATACGGAGCCTCCCATGACCCGACCGATCTACCCCGTCATTCTCTGCGGCGGCTCCGGCACGCGGCTTTGGCCTCTGTCGCGCAAAAGCTATCCAAAGCAGTTCAGCCGCATCTTTGGCGACACCAGCCTGTTCCAGAAGACCGTCGCGCGCTTCGCGGGGGATGACTTCGCCGATCCGGTGCTGCTCACCAACGCCGAGTTCCGCTTCATCGCCACGCAGCAATTGTCCGAGATCGACGGCAACGCCAGCCGCATCCTGATCGAACCGGAATCGCGCAACACCGCGCCGGCGATCCTCGCCGCCGCGCTGGCGCTGGAGGACCGGCCCGAGGCGCTGATGCTGGTCGCGCCCTCGGACCATGTGATCCGCGACGACGCGGCGTTCCGGGCCTGCGTCGCCGCGGGGGCGGCGGCGGCGGATGCGGGGCGGCTGGTGACCTTCGGCATCGCCCCGGACCGCCCGGAGACCGGCTATGGCTATCTGGAGCTGGAAACCCCGCCCAATGGCGGCGCCGAGGTGCTGCCGCTGCTGCGCTTCGTGGAAAAGCCGGACGCGGCGGCGGCGGCGGCGATGCTCGCCACCGGGCGGTTCCTGTGGAACGCCGGGATCTTCCTGTTTTCGGTGCGCGCCATTCTCGACGCGTTCGAGACCCATGCGCCGGATCTGATGGCCCCCTGCCGCGCGGCGGTGGCCGAGGGGCGCGACGACCTGTGTTTCTTTCGCCTCGCCGAGGCGCCGTTCGCGCAGGCCGACGACATCTCCATCGACTATGCGGTGATGGAGCGGGCGGAAAACCTCGCCGCGGTGCCGTTCAAGGGCGGCTGGAACGATCTGGGCAGTTGGGAAACGGTCTGGCGCGAGAGCGGCCCCGACGAGGACGGCGTGGCGCTGAGCGGCGGGGCGACGGCGATCGATTGCCAAAACACCTTGCTGCGCACCGAAAACGACGGCGTGCATCTGGTGGGCATCGGGCTTGAGAACGTGGTCGCGGTGGCGATGCGCGACGCGGTGCTGGTGGCGGACATGCGCGACAGCCAGCGGGTGAAGGAGGCGGTGGCCCGGCTGAAGGCCGACGGCGTCGATCAGGCGGTGAATTTCCCGCGCTTCCACCGGCCCTGGGGCTGGTACGAGACGCTGAGCCTCGGCGGCCGTTTCCAGGTGAAGCGGATCATGGTCTATCCCGGCGCGCAGCTGTCGCTGCAATCGCATGTGCATCGCTCGGAGCATTGGGTGGTGGTGGCGGGCGCCGCGACGGTGACCGTGGGCGAGGAGGAAAAGCTGATGACCGAGAACCAGTCGGTCTACATCCCCGTGGGCGCCACGCACCGGCTGGCCAATCCGGGCAAGGTGCCGCTGCATCTGATCGAGGTGCAGTCCGGCCCCTATCTGGGCGAGGACGACATCATCCGCTACGAGGATGACTACGATCGCGACTGATCCGGGCGGGTCGCGCCCGCGCTGCTGACGGTCGATTCCGGCGCCGGCTGAACCGCCGCCAATGGCGGATCGGGATCCGCCCTACCCAAATTGCGTGACAGGCGCGCAACGTTCGGCCGTCGCGCCATGCGAATTGCGCTGCGGCGATCCGTCCCCTATCGTCAGGTCTGACCTGCGCGGCGCCGACAGCCGCCGCGCGGATTTCCGTCAAGTCCGTCAAGGGAGACTCGCGATGGCGCCGCTCGACGCTCAAATCGCCCTGAGCGACAAGTATCGCGTCAGCAAGGGCGCCGCATTGATGACCGGCATGCAGGCGCTGGTGCGCCTGGTGCTCGAACAATCCGACAGCGACCGCGACGCCGGGCTGAACACCGGCGGCTATGTCACCGGCTATCGCGGCTCGCCCATCGGCGCCTTCGACATCGAACTGGCCCGCGTGCGCGAGGATCTGGACCAGCGCAACATCGTCTTCAACCCCGCGATCAACGAGGATCTGGCCGCCACGGCGGTGAACGGCACGCAGGGGCTGGCGCATTTCGACGACCCCGAGGTCGAAGGCGTGTTCGCGGTCTGGTACGGCAAGGGGCCGGGGGTCGACCGGTCCATCGACGCCATCAAGCACGCCAATCTGGCCGGCGCCGCCGCCAAGGGCGGGATGCTGTTCCTGATGGGCGACGATCCGTCCTCGAAATCCTCGACCGTGGCGCATCAGTCGGAACAGGCGATGATCTCGGCGCAGCTGCCGATCCTGTATCCGGCCTCGCTGCATGATTACGTGCCGCTTGGGCTGCACGGTTTCGCCATGTCGCGCCATAGCGGGCTGGCGGTGGCGATGAAGATCGTCACCGACACCGCGGACAGTTCCGCCACCGTGGCGCTGGACCGGCTGCGCCCGGACATCGTCCCGCCGCCCGGGTCCGGCCAGAGCCCCGACCTGAACAACTCGCCCGGCTTCATGCCGTTCATCGCCCAGGAGCAGCGGCAATTCGCGCGGCTCGACGCGGCGCTCGACTACGCCCGCGCCAACAAGCTGAACCGCGAGGTCATCAGCCCGGCGCGCAAGCGGCTGGGGCTGATCGCCGTGGGCAAGGCCCATGTGGACGCCATGGCGGCCCTGTCGCGGCTGGGGCTGAGCCCGGCGCAGGCCGCCGAAAACGGCATCGGGCTGTTTCGCATGTCGCTGGTCTGGCCGCTTGAGCCGGAAGGGCTGAGCGCCTTTTGCGACGGCTATGACGAAGTGCTGGTGATCGAGGAGAAGAAGGCGCTGGTCGAGACCGAGCTGGCCCGCCTGCTGGTCAACTGGCGCGACCGCCCGGTGCTGTCGGGCAAGCGCGACGGCGCCGGGGCGCCGCTGCTGCCCGAATACGGCGAGCTGAGCCCCGAGATCGTCGCCGCCGCCATCGCCCGCGCCGCCGGGCTGACGCCTTGCGCGGAAACCGGCGCGAGCGGCGCGCCGCGCCAGATCGGCAACGCGCCCTCCGTGGACCGCATGCCGTATTTCTGCGCCGGCTGCCCGCATAACCGGTCCACCCGGGTGCCCGAGGGCTCGGCGGCGGGGGCCGGCATCGGCTGTCACGCCATGGCGATCTGGATCAACCCGGACTCCACCCAGTATTTCACCCAGATGGGCGGCGAGGGCATGAGCTGGGCGGGCCGCGCGCCGTTTTCGTCGCGCAAGCACATGTTCCAGAATCTCGGCGACGGCACCTATGTGCATTCCGGGATGCTGGCGATCCGCGCCGCCATCGCCGCGAACATCAACATCACCTACAAGATCCTCTGCAACGACGCGGTGGCGATGACCGGCGGCCAGCCGCTGGAAGGCCAGCCGCTGCCCGCCGAGATCGGCGCGCAGGTGCTGGCGCTGGGGGTGAAACGGGTGGCCGTGGTCTCGGACCAGCCCGAGGCGGCGAAGGCGCTGGGCGAATGGCCGACGCGCCATGTGAGCTTTCATTCGCGCACCGATCTTGACGCGGTGCAGCGGGACCTGCGCGAGGAGCCGGGCACGACCGTGCTGCTCTACGTGCAGACCTGCGCGGCGGAAAAACGCCGCCGCCGCAAGCGCGGCAAGTTCCCCGATCCGCCCAAGCGGGTGGTGATCAACCCGGCGGTCTGCGAGGGCTGCGGCGATTGCGGGCTGGTGTCGAACTGCGTCGCCATCAAGCCGCTGGACACCGCGTTCGGGGTCAAGCGGCGCATCGACCAGACCGCCTGCAACAAGGATTATTCCTGCCTCGAAGGATTCTGCCCGTCCTTTGTCACCGTGCATGGCGAGGCCGGCGATCCGCTGGCCGCCAAGGCCGGGGTGCTGCACGCGCCGCCCGACGACCCGCTGCCAGACCCCGATCTGGCCCCGGCGGAGGATTTCGCCGCCGTGATCACCGGCATCGGCGGCACCGGGGTGGTGACCGTGGCGGCGGTGCTGGCCATGGCGGCGCGGCTGGAGGGGCTGCACGCGCTGACCCTGGACCAGACCGGGCTCAGCCAGAAGAACGGCGCGGTGTCCAGCCACCTGCAGATCGGCCGCGCGCCGCTCGACGACCGGCCGTCCAAGATCGCGCCGGGGACCGCGCGCACGCTGATCGCCTGCGACATGCTCACCGGGGCGTCGGACGCGGCGCTGCGGCTGATCGACCCCGACAGGGGCCGCGCCGTGGCCAATGGCGAGGTCGAACCGCTGCCGATCTTCGCCCGCGATCCCTCGGCCCGCCCCGACGGCGAACAACTGGCCGCAAGGCTGTCGGCGTGGCTCGACCCTGAACGGGTGAAGGTCGCAGACGCCGCGCGGCTGGCGCGCGCGCTGGTCGGCGACGGCATGGGCGCGAACCTGATGCTGGTGGGGGTGGCGAGCCAATGCGGCGCGCTGCCTGTCCCGCCCGCCGCCATCGAGCGTGCGATTCGCCTGAACGGCGCCGCCATCGACATGAACCTCGCCGCCTTCGCCTGGGGGCGCTGGATCGCCATCGACCCGGCCCGGGCCGAGACGGCGGCGCAGTCGCGCCCGGCCGCGGTGGCCGACGCGCAGGATTACGACGCCCTGATCGCCCGCTTCGAAGCCCATCTGACCGCCTATCAGAACGCCGCCTGCGCCAGGCGGTTCCGCGCCGCGCTGGCCCCGGTCGAGGCGGCGGAGGCGGCGCTGGCCCCGGGGCGGCGCGAGTTGTCGCGGCTGGCCGCCCGGTCGCTGGTCAAGGCGCTGGCGATCAAGGATGAATACGAGGTCGCGCGCCTGCACACCGCGCCAGAATTCCGCGACATGCTGGCCCGGGATTTCGCCCCGGGCGCCAAGCTGCGGTTTCATCTGGCGCCGCCGATTCTGGGGCGCAGGGATCCCGTCACCGGCCTGCCGCGCAAAACCGAATTCGGGCCGTGGATCCTGCCGCTGTTCCGGGTTCTGGCGCGCATGAAGGCGCTGCGCGGCGGGCCGCTCGACATATTCGGGCGCAGCGCCGAACGCCGCGAGGAGCGCGCCCACGCGCAAGAGGTCGAAGCGCTGTGCGCGCTGGCGGCGCGGCGGCTCGGCCCTCAGACCGACGCGCTCTGCGCCGAATTGCTGGCCCTGCCGCTGGAGATCAGGGGCTTTGGCCATGTGCGCGCGCGCAATGCCGAACGCATCGCGCCGCGCATCGCCGCGCTGCGCGCCAAGCTCGAAGCCGCCGCCGCGCCCTGACCCGCAGGCCGCCGCAGCCGTCGCCGCCGCCATCGCCGGGCGGGATCGTCATTCCGCCCGGCCCTTGGATCATGCGATTGCCGCAGCGCAGCGAAACCCGCGGCGATTCCCCCGCAGCGACGGGCGCGCCATCCAGCATTTCTTGAAAATCTCCACATAATTTCAAAGCCTTGCTCCGTCATGAAATCGTTGCGAAATTGACATCTAAGCTTTGCCGTTAACGGTCAGTTTGCGCTTGTTCGAATCGCCGGCCTCACAAGCCGGCGGATCGGCGAACAGCAACGGACAAACGGAGCTTTCCTCGTGAAACCCACCCGCCTCCTCGCCCTCGCCGCGGCCTGCGCGATCGCCGCCGGCGTCGCCTCGGCCCGCGATCAGATCCGCATCGTCGGCTCCTCGACGGTGTTCCCGTTCTCGACCGCCGTGGCCGAGCGTTTCGGCAAGACCACCGATTTCCGCACCCCAGTGGTGGAATCCACCGGCTCGGGCGGCGGGCTGAAACTGTTCTGCGCCGGGGTCGGCGAAAAGCACCCCGACATCGCCAACGCCTCGCGCCGCATGAAGGCCCGGGAATTCGCGCTCTGCGCCGAGAACGGCGTCACCGAGATCGTCGAATCGGTGATCGGCTTTGACGGCATCGTGGTCGCCAACGCCAAATCGGCCCCCGAATTCGAACTGACCCGCGAACAGCTGTGGCGCGCGCTGGCCGCCGCGGGCGACAAGCCCGGGCTGTGGTCCGACATCGACCCCTCGCTGCCCGCCGCGCGCATCGAGGTGCTGGGCCCGCCGCCGTCCTCGGGCACCCGCGACGCCTTCGAGGAACTGGTGATGCAGAAAGGCTGCAAGGCCGCCGGCGCCGGGGACAAGAAATTCTGCAAGGGCGCCGGATCGCATATCCGCCAGGACGGCGCCTATGTGGAATCCGGGGAGAACGACAACCTCATCGTCTCCAAGCTGGAGGTCAATCCCAACGCGCTCGGGGTGTTCGGGTTCTCGTTCCTCGACCAGAACGCCGATCGCATCAAGGGCGCGCGCATCGACGGCGTGGCCCCGACATTCGACGCCATCGCCGACGGGACCTACCCGGTGTCGCGCTCGCTCTACTACTACATCAAGAAGGCGCATGTGGGGGTGATCCCCGGCATCATGGGCTATGTGAGCGAGTTCACCTCGCCAGCCGCGTCGGGCGAAGAAGGCTATCTGGCCGACAAGGGCCTGATCCCGCTGGAGGAGGACGCCTTCGCCGCCAACGCCGCCGCGGTGATGGCGCTGACGCCGCTTGACGGCGCGCAGCTGCACTGACCCCGACAGGGCCGCGCGCGCGTCGCGCGGCCCCATCCCACGGACCCCCAGCATGAGCCTGTCCCCCATATGAGCGGAGCCATCGCCCTCGTCATCGTCGCGCTCGCCGCCGCGGGTTTCGCGCTGAGCCGCCGCAAAGCCTTGCGCGTCGCCGGGGATCGCCCGGCGACGCTGCATTCTCGCCCGGTGCATCACGGGCTCTACAGCGGGCTGTGGGTGCTGCTGGCCGGGCTCGGGGCGCTGCTGGCGGCGTCGCTCATCGGCCATTCGCTGGTCGAGGGCGCGCTGATGCGCCAGATCCACGCCGCCGGCGATTTCGCCGAGATCGAGGCCCGGCTGATCCTGTCGGACGCCCGGGCGCTGGCGGCTGGCGGCGTGGCCTCGCGCATCGACGCGACGCGCCGCGCGGCGGCGGACAGCTTCGCCGCCTGGGACGGGCTGCGCTTTTCGATCACCGCCGCCCTGTCCATCTGCGCCGCGCTGGCGGCGCTGGGGCTGACGCTGGCGCAGGTGAGCCTGACGCTGCGCGCGCGCAACCGCGCCGAGACCCTGCTGCGCGGCGTGCTGTTCGCCTGCGCCACGGTGGCGGTGCTGACCACGCTGGGCATCGTCGCGTCGCTGACCGGCGAAACGCTGTCGTTCTTTTCGCAGATCGACTGGCGCATCTTCGACTTTCTTTTCGGCACGGTCTGGAGCCCGCTTTCGGGCGTGCAGGACGGCGCGATCGACCCCGCCCGGGTCGGCGCGCTGCCGCTGTTCGCGGGCACCTTCATGATCACCATGATCGCCATGCTGGTGGCGGCGCCGGTGGGGCTGTTCGCCGCGATCTACCTGTCGGAATTCGCCTCGCCGCGGGTGCGCGGCGCGCTGAAGCCGATGCTGGAGATCCTCGCCGGCATCCCCACCGTGGTCTACGGGTTCTTCGCCGCCATCACCGTGGCGCCGTTCCTGCGCGGCATGGGCGAGGCGCTGGGGCTCGGCGTCGCCTCGGAAAGCGCGCTGGCCGCCGGGGTGGTGATGGGGATCATGATCATCCCGTTCATCTCCTCGCTGTCGGACGACGTGATCAACGCGGTGCCCCAATCGCTGCGCGACGGGTCCTACGCGCTGGGCGCCACGCAGGCCGAGACCATCCGCCAGGTGGTGCTGCCCGCGGCGCTGCCGGGGATCGTGTCGGCGATGCTGCTGGGGGCGTCGCGCGCGGTGGGCGAGACCATGATCGTGGTCATGGCCGCCGGCCAGGGCGCCAATCTCACCGCCAACCCGCTGGAGGCGGTGACCACGGTCACCGTGCAGATCGTCATGCTGATCACCGGCGACACCGAGGCGGCGACCGCCGCCGGGCCCGCCTTCGCCCTGTCCTTCACGCTGTTCTGCGTGACCTTGGGGCTGAACGTGATCGCCCTGCGCATCGTGCGCAAGTATCGCGAAGCCTATGAATAGGGAGCGCATGGCGATGACCGACGCCGCCCGGAACATCGTCGCCGCGGCGCCCGATGCCGCGCTCGGCCCAGGGCCCGATGCCGCGCCCGGCCCAGGGCCGGATGCCGCGCCCGATGCCGCGCCCGTGAGCCTGACCGGGCTGTCGGCGCTGCATGGATCGCCCGCCATGGCGGCGCGGCTCAGACGGCGGCGCGCCGCGGATTCGCGGTTGAAATTCTACGGCGTGGCGGCGATCGCGCTCGCCGCGCTGGCGCTGGCGGCGCTGCTGTGGTCGGTGGTCGGCAAGGCCGGCGCCGCCCTGACCGAGCATTACGCGGTGATCGAGGTCGATCTGAGCCCCCAGGCGCTGGGAATCGCCGGGTCCGGCGACCTCAGCGACGCGAATTTCGACAAGGCGGTGAAGCGCGCCCTGAAAGCCCGGTTTCCCTTCGTGAAAGGCCGTTCGGGGCGCCGGGCGCTCTATGGGATCGTTTCCGGCGGCGCCGGGTTCGAGCTGCGCGAACAGGCGCTGGCCGACCCGGCGCTGATCGGCGCGGCGCGGCCCGTGCGGCTGCTGATGTCCGACGACGCGGATCTGTATCTGAAGGGCGCCTACGGGCGGTTCGCGGCCCGGCCGGTGACCGGCGCGCTGACCATCCTGCGGGATGGCGACGAGGTGACGCTGATCTCGGACAGCGACGATTTCGCCCCCTGGCTGGCGATGGCCCGGTCCGCATTGCTGGACCGCGCCCGGACCCTGCACGCCCAGGCCGCGCGGCAGGAAAACGGCCGCCGCGTCACCCATGGCAAGGCGCTGCGGGCCCCGGCCGGCCCCGCCCGCGACGCCCTGCTGGCCGAGGCGCAGGGCTTCGCCGCCGCGCGCGACGCCCTGATCCTCGAGGCCAACGCGCTGGAACTGCGCGCCGCGCGGGAAGGCGGCGAGGAGGCGCTGAACGCCGACCTGCCCTCGCTGCTGGCGGCGGTCAACGGCGGCTGGGTGAAGGCGACGCGGATCGCCGGCGACCGGCTGACCGGCACGGCGCTGGCCCCGCCGGACGGGGACGCGGCCCCGGCGGGCGGCTGGCGCCTGCTGGTCAACCCGACCCCGGAAAGCGCCCGCAAGCTGTCCGACCTGCAGGCGGCGCTGATCGAGACCCTGGGCGCGCAGGGCGCGGTGGACAGCGCCTTCAACTGGCGCTTCTTCACCGCATCCGACAGCCGCGACCCTGAACTTGCCGGCATCAGGGGCGCGCTGGCCGGGTCGTTCTGGACCATGCTGGTGACCTTCGCGGTGGCTTTCCCCATCGGGGTGCTGTCGGCGATCTATCTGGAGGAATTCGCCCCGAAGAACCGGTTGACGGATTTCGTCGAGGTCAACATCAACAACCTCGCCGCCGTGCCCTCGATCGTGTTCGGGCTGCTGGGGCTGTCGATCTTCCTCACCGGGTTTCACGTGACGCTGTTTGGCGAAAGCGTCACCATCGGCGGTTTCGCGCCGCGCTCCGCGCCGCTGGCCGGCGGGCTGGTGCTGGCGCTGATGACCCTGCCCACCATCATCATCGCCGCGCGCGCCGCGATCCGCGCGGTGCCGCCCTCGATCCGCGACGGGGCGCTGGCGCTGGGCGCCTCGCCGTTGCAGGTGTCGTTCCACCACGTGCTGCCGCTGGCCATGCCCGGGGTGCTCACCGGGGCGATCATCGGCATGGCGCAGGCGCTGGGCGAGACCGCGCCGCTGATCATGATCGGCATGGTGGCCTTCATCGTCGACGTGCCCGGCGGGGTGATGGACCCGGCGACCGCCATGCCGGTGCAGATCTACCGCTGGTCCGATTTCCCCGAACGCGCCTTCGAGGCCCGCACCGCCGCCGCGATTTGCGTGCTGCTGGCCTTCCTGATGGCGATGAACCTGCTGGCGGTGTTCCTGCGCAAGCGCTTCGAGCGGCGCTGGTAGGGGCGCGCCCATGGACACGGCCCCACCCCATGCCGGCCCCCATGCCGGCCCCCATGCCGACCCGACGGCCCCTGGCCCGATCAACCTCTCAAGGAAGCGCGACATGACCTATATGCGGCTCGACGACGCGCGGGTGGACTGCGGCGACGCAAAGATCATCACCCGGGGGGTCGACGTCTATTACGGCGACACCCACGCGATTCGCGACGTGTCGGTGGACATCCCCGCCAACGCGGTCACCGCCTTCATCGGTCCCTCGGGCTGCGGCAAATCCACCTTCCTGCGCTGCCTCAACCGCATGAACGACACCATCCCCGGCTGCCGGGTCAGCGGCGAATTGCTGCTCGACGGCGCCGACATCTACGCCCGCGACGTGGACCCGGTGCAGCTGCGCGCGCGGGTCGGCATGGTGTTCCAGAAACCCAATCCCTTCCCCAAATCCATCTATGACAACGTCGCCTACGGCCCCAGGATCCACGGGCTGGCCAGCCGCAAGGCCGATCTCGACGCCATCGTCGAACACGCCCTGCGCAAGGCGGCGATCTGGGCGGAGGTCAAGGACCGGCTCGACGCGCCGGGCACCGGGCTGTCGGGGGGGCAGCAGCAGCGGCTCTGCATCGCGCGCGCCATCGCCACCGCGCCCGAGGTGCTGCTGATGGACGAACCCTGTTCGGCCCTCGACCCCATCGCCACCGCGCAGGTGGAGGCGCTGATCGACGAGCTGCGCCAGAGCTATTCGGTGGCCATCGTCACCCATTCCATGCAGCAGGCGGCGCGGGTCAGCCAGAAAACCGCCTTCTTCCATATGGGCGCCATGGTCGAGTATGGTGACACCACGCAGATATTCACCAATCCCGACGACCAGCGCACCCAGGACTACATCACCGGGCGGATTGGCTGATGGCGCCGGATCCCGACCAGCCGGAGGACAAGACCATGACCGTCTCGGGCCCCCATATCGTTTCCGCCTTCGACGAGGAATTGATCGGCGTGCAGGCCAAGATCGCCGAGATGGGCGGGCTGGCCGAGGACATGCTCGCCGACAGCCTCATCGGCATGCGCCAGCGCGACGTGGCCCGCTGCCGCGAGGTGGTGGCGCGCGACAAGCGGCTGGACCGGCTCGACGCCGAGGTCGAGGACCTGGTGATCCGCCTGCTGGCGCTGCGCGCGCCGGTGGCGCAGGACCTGCGGATGCTGGTCTCGGCCATGAAGCTGTCGGCCAAGCTGGAACGGGTCGGCGACCTGTCCAAGAACATCGCCCGGCGCGGCATCGAGCTGTCGCGCGAAAAGCCCCAGCCGATGATCAGCTCGATCATGCGCATGGGCGAGGTCGTGCGCCGCCAGCTGGCCGAGGCGCTGGACGCCTATTCCTCGCGCGACACGGCGATGGCGGTGTCGGTGTGGCGGCGCGACGTGGAGGTGGACGAGCTGTACAATTCGCTGTTTCGCGAATTGGTCACCTACATGATGGAGGACCCGCGGATCATCACGCTGGGCTCTCATTGCATGTTCATCGCCAAGAACCTGGAGCGCATCGGCGATCACGCCACCCATGTGGCCGAGCTGACCTATTATCTGGTCGAGGGCGAGCCGCTGGGCGACGACCGCCCGCGCGGCCCCTCGGCCGGGCTGGACGACCTTTGAGCGATTTTCGAACCAACGGGGAGAACGGGCCATGACGGCGCGGGTGATGGTGATCGAGGACGAAGAGGCGCTGTGCGCCCTGCTCGACTACAATCTGAAGAAAGAGGGCTTCGCCGTGACCATGATCGGCGACGGCGAAGAGGCGCTGATCGCCGTCGAGGACGAGACGCCGGACCTGATCCTGCTCGACTGGATGCTGCCCAACGTCTCGGGCATCGAGATCTGCCGCCGCATCCGGGCGCGCAAATCGGTCAAGGACACGCCGATCATCATGCTCACCGCGCGCTCCGAGGAGGAGGACCTGGTGCGCGGGCTGGAAACCGGGGTGGACGACTATCTCACCAAGCCGTTCTCCATGAACGAGCTGGTGGCGCGGATGCGCGCGCTGCTGCGCCGATCGCGCCCCGAACTGGCCGGCGACGTGGCGGTTTTCGCCGACATCCGGCTGGACCGGCAGGCGCACCGGGTGCGCCGCGCCGAGCGCGACCTGCATCTGGGGCCCACCGAATTCAAGCTGCTGGAGGTGCTGATCGGGCGCCCGGGTCGGGTGTTCAGCCGCGAACAATTGCTGGATCTGGTCTGGGGCCGCGACGTTTACGTGGAGACCCGCACCGTCGACGTGCATGTGGGCCGCCTGCGCAAGGCCATCAACAAGCGCGGCGAGCGCGACCCCATCCGCACCGTGCGCTCGGCGGGCTACGCATTGGACGAGACCTATTCGGGGTGATTTCCCCGGGATTTCGGCGCATCGCGCCGGTCTTTTGAAGCGGTCCGGTTTCAGGCGGCCCGACCGGGACGTCGGCGACGCCGAGAGCGGCGCGCGGCCTACTTGATCCCGGCGCGCATGAAGCTCTGGATGAACTGGCGCTGGAACAGCAGGAAGGCGATCATCAGCGGCGCCGAGGTCATCAGCGTCGCGGCGGTGATCAGCGACCAGTCCACGCCCTGATCGGTGGACGAAAAAATGCTGAGCCCGACGGTGAGCGGCCGGGTCTCCACCGAATTGGTGACGATCAGCGGCCACAGGAAATTGTTCCAGTGATAGCTGATGGAAACCAGCCCGTAGGCGATGTAGGTCGGGCGCGCCAGCGGCACGTAGACCTTCCACAGCACCTGCAGGAAATTCGCGCCTTCGACGCGGGCGGCCTCGTCCAGTTCCTTGGGGATGGTCTTGAAGGTCTGGCGCAGCAGGAAGATCCCGAACCCCGAGGCCATGTAGGGCAGGCCGATGGCGGTGATGGTGTCAAGCAGGCCGAGCATGCGCATGGTGCGGTAGTTCTCGACGATCAGGATGTCGGGCATGACCATCAATTGCAGCAGCACCAGCACGAACATGGTGTCCCGGCCGCGAAATTCGAACCGCGCGAAAGCGTAGGCGGCCAGCGTGCACAACACGAACTGCGCCGCGAGGATCATGGTCACCAGCAGGATGGTGTTGAGAAAATAGCGCGCGAAGGGCGCCGCGTTCCAGGCGTTGACGAAGTTTTCCAGCGTCAGCGGCGCCAGCAGGTCGAAGCGCGCCGCATAGGCCGACGGGTGGAACGCCGACCACAGCGCGTAGAACAGCGGCAGGAACCAGATCAGCCCCAGCGCCCAGGCGCCGAGCGTGTTCAGCATCCGGTCGTAGCGCGTGCTCTGGAACGGCGAGATCATTGGTAATGCACCTTGCGGTCCATGAACAGGAACTGACCGATGGACACGGCGGCGAGAAAGACCAGCAGCACCACGGTCAGCGCCGCGGCATAGCTGGTGTCCCAGAACTTGAAGGCGTTTTCATAGATGTAGAACAGCAGCAGCGAACTGGAATTGTCCGGCCCGCCCTCGGTCATCAGGAAGATGTGATCCACCAGCCGGAAGGAATTGATGGTCGCGTTGACCATCACGAACAGCGTTGTGGGCATCAGCAGCGGGAAAGTGACGCGGCGAAAGAAATGCCAGCGCCCCGCGCCTTCAAGCGCCGCCGCCTCGCCCAGCGATGGCGGGATGGTCTGCAGGGCGGCCAGGTAGAAAATCATGAAGAACCCGGCCTCTTTCCAGATCGCCACCACGATGATGGCGCCCAGCACCGTGTCGGGATCGCCAAGCCAGTTCTGGCTGGGAAAGCCGAGCCCGCCGGTGATCTGGTCGATCAGCCCGAAGCCCGGCGTGTAGAAGAACATCCAGATGTTGGCCACCGCGATCAGCGGCAGCATGGTGGGCATGAAATAGGCCATGCGCAGGAATCCGAGCCCCTTGATGCGGCCATTGACCCAGACCGCCATGAGCAGCGCCAGCCCCACGGAAACCGGGATGGTGCCCAGCGCATACCAGAGGTTGTTCCACAGCACCCGCCAGAAAATGTCGTCGTCAAGCAGCGTGCGGTAGTTGTCGAGCCCGATGAACGCCGCCTCGCGCTTGCCCCGCGGGGTGGAAAAGAAACTGCGCCAGATGGTGGTCACGGCGGGGATGTGGGTGAAGGCGGCCAGCATGACCATGGCCGGCAGCAGCAGCAGCCAGCCGTTGATCGCGGCGCGTCGTTTCAGCATCGGGGCACCTGTGCGGCGAATGCGGCCAAGGAAAAATCGGGGGCGGATCGGCGATCCGCCCCCGATCGGGTCAGCGATAGGCCTTGAGAATGCGGTCGGCCTTCTTCTGCGCCGCCTTCATGGCCGCCTCGGGCGTCGCCTTGCCGATGATCGCCGATTCAAGACCGTCGTTCAGCGCCGTGGTCACCCGCTGGTTCTGATAGGTGGACAGCTCGGCGGTGGCGAATTCAAGCTGGTTGCGCGCCACCAGCGCCGGGGGGAAATCGGCGACATAGGCTTTCATCGCCGGGGTCTCCCACGCGTCGGGGCGCGGGGCCACGTAGCCGGTGGCGATGGTCCAGCGCGCCGCCTGCTCGGGCGCGGTGATCCAGCGGATGAAATCCAGCGAGGCCTTTTTCTGCGCGTCGGTGGAATCCTTGAAGATGTAGAAATTGCCGCCCCCCGTGGGCGCCCCGCGGCGCTTGTTGGCCGGCAGCATGGCGACGCCGAAATCGAACGGCGCGTTGGCCCGCACGTTGGTGAGATTGCCCGTCGAGGTCCACATCATCGCGGTCTCGCGTTCGAAGAACGCCTTCGGGGTGGCGCCCCACTCGATGATCCCGGGGGCCATGACCTTGTGCTTGACGCTGAGATCGACAAGGTATTGCAACGCCTCGATCACCTTGGGATCGTCGAAATAGGTCTGGTTGCCGTCCGCATTCATCAGGAACGCGTCGTTCTCGGTGGTCAGGCCCTGGAACAGCCAGTAGGGGAACCCGGAACTGGGGATCCGCACGCCCCATTGCGACACGTTGCCCGACGCGTCGGTCTTGGTCAGCTTCTTGCCGAACTCCACCATTTCGTCCCAGGTGGCGGGGGGCGTGTCGGGGTCGAGGCCGGCTTCCTTGAAGGCCTCCTTGTTCCAGTAGAGCACCGGGGTCGAGCGCTGGAACGGGATGCCGTAGGTCTTGCCGCCGGTCTGGCTGTTTTCCATGAAGGCCGGGTAGAAGCCGGCCAGCCATTCACGTTCGGCGTCCGAGGTGAACAGGTCCTCGAACGGCATGATCGCGTCTTCCTCGATCAGCGTGAACATGTCCACGGACAGGATCACCGACAGTTGCGGCGGGTTGCCGCCCTTGACCGCCGTCAGCACCTTGGTGATGGTGTCCTGATAGCTGCCCGCATAGACCGCGTCGATGGTCACGCCGGGGGTCTGCTTGACGTAGTCGGCGGTCAGGCCGTCGATGGTGTCGGCCGCCTTGCCGCCCACCGCCACCGGAAAAAAGAACTGCAGGGTCACCTCGGCCGCCGCGCTTTGCGCAACGCCCATGGCGAGACCCGCCGCGAGGGCCGTCGAAAGGACCGTCCGGGCCAGGCTGGATCTGAATATCATGTGTGTCTTCTCCCATTGCTGATCGGCGTCGGCCGGGTCGCGGCTGGCGCCGGGCCGGACCTTACCGCTGGTTTTGTCTTTTTTTATTGCGCCGCGTCGGGCGGGTCCCGGTATTGCGGCCCTGCGGCGTTGCGCAGGCCCGTGGCGGACTGGAAATAGTGAACATTGTCAGGCGACCAGGCAAGGCGCACCGATTCGCCCGGCGCGATCCTGATGCGGCCATGGGCGCGCAGGCTGATGGTCTGCTCGCCGATGCGGCAGTCGACGATCGAATCCGCGCCCAGATAGTCAAGCGCGCTGACCACCGCCGGGACGCCCTCCCCGCCGATCTCGATGTCCTCGGGGCGCACGCCCAGGCTGAGGCCCTCGCCCCGGCGCGCCAGCCCTTCGATCCCCGGCGCGTCAAGGTCGATGACGTTCATGGGCGGCGACCCGATGAAGCGCGCGACGAAGGTGTTGGCGGGGCGCTGGTAGATGTCCTCGGGCGCGGCGTTCTGTTCGATGCGCCCGTCGCGCAGCAGCACCACGCGGTCGGCCATGGACATGGCCTCGGTCTGGTCATGGGTGACGTAGACCATGGAAATGCCGAGCTTCTGCTGAATGCCGCGAATTTCCTGGCGCATCTCGTGACGCAGCTTGGCGTCAAGATTGGACAGCGGTTCGTCCATCAGGCAGACCGGCTTTTCGGCGATGATGGCGCGCCCCAGCGCCACCCGCTGCTGCTGCCCGCCCGACAACTGCCCGGGGCGACGATCAAGCAGCTTGGACAGGCCCAGCAGGTCGGCGGTGCGGCGCAGGCGCTCGGCGCGCTCGGCGCGGGACACCTTGCGCACCTTCAGCCCGAAGATGATGTTTTCGGCCACGTCCAGATGCGGAAACAGCGCGTAGTTCTGGAACACCATGGACAGATCGCGCCCGGCGGGCGGCAGCTGCGTCACGTCGCGCCCGGCGATGAGAATGCGCCCGGCGCTCAGGCTCTCCAGCCCGGCGATCAGGCGCAGGGTGGTGGATTTGCCGCAGCCCGAGGGGCCCAGCAGCACGGTGAATTCCCCGTTGGAGGCCTCGAACGAGATGCCGTCAACCGCGGTCGCGTCGCCCCATGACTTGCTGGCCTTTTCGACCGTGATCGCCGACAATCCGTTCTCCTTCGCCTCGCGCCCGAGGGCCGCCGGCGGCGGTCGCCGCCCCCCCGCGCGCAGCCCGACGCCCTGTCCTGGCGCTCACCATAGAGCCATGCCGCGGGAAACCGCAAACCCGCATTGACCCGCGCGGCTCAGTCGTTGCCCCCGGACATGTGGCGCGCGGCGATGTAGCCGAAGGTCACCGCCGGTCCCAGCGTGATGCCGCCGCCCGGATAGGCGCCGCCCATGACGCTGGCCGCGTCGTTGCCCGCGGCGTAGAGCCCGCCGACCGGCCGGCCGTCCGCGCCCAGCACCTGCGCGGTTTCGTCGGTGCGCAGCCCGGCGAAGGTGCCCAGATCGCCCACATGCAGGCGCACCGCGTAGAAAGGGCCCCTTTCCAGCGGGGCCACGCAGGGGTTGGGCTTGTGCTCGGGATCGCCCAGCGACCGGTTGTAGCTGGTCGATCCCTTGTGAAATTCCGGGTCCTCGCCGTTGCGCGCGTGCTCGTTGAACCGCGCCACGGTGGTTTCGAGCGCGGCCGCGTCGGCGCCGATCTGGCCCGCGAGATCGGTCAGCGTCGCGCCGCGGATCAGATAGCCGTCGCGGATCAGCTTTCGATAGGGCGCCGGCGCCGGCTTGGCGTAGCCGAGCCCGTATTTGCGAAAGGCGCGGTGGTCGATGAGGAACCATGCGGCCAGGTCTCCGCCCTCCGCGTCGCAGCGCGCCATCATGGCCTGGCAGAAATCATGGTAGGAATCCGCCTCGTTGACGAAGCGCCGCCCCGACCGGGTGATCGCGATCACCCCCGGCTTGGATCGGTCGACGAAATGCGGGAACGTGCCCAGCGTGCCGTCGGCTTTGCGCGGGCGCGAGATCGGCACCCAGGCGGCGCAATGGGCCAGCGTCGCATCGACCGAGCCGCCCGCGGATTCGCCCAGCCGCAGCCCGTCGCCGGTATTGCCCGGGGGCGCCGGGGACACGTGTTCATGGCCGCTTGGGGCGTGGGGCATCAGCTGCTTGCGCCGCACCGCGTCCTGCGCAAAGCCGCCGGCGGCAAGCACCACGCCCTTGCGCGCACGGATTTCCACCCGCCCGTCCGGCGCATCGACCACGGCCCCGGCGACGCGGCCGTCGTCGTCGCGCAGCAAGGCGCGCACCGGCGCGCCGGTCCAGATCGGCACGCCCATGTCAAAGCAGGATTTCGCCAGCCGCCCCACCAGCGCATTGCCGTTCATCAGCCGCATGGGCCGACCGTGAAACGCCATGTCGCGCAGGTATCTGAAGAACAGCCCGGCAACGAACACCGCCGAGACCGGCGAGCGCATGACGTTGAAGAAATGCAGCAATTCCTTGCCCGAGCCGATCATCATTCCCAGAAAGGTGATTTCCCACAGCGGCGGGCGCAGGCGCTTGATCTCGGCCCCGAGCTCGCGCCCGTCAAAAGGCCGCGCCACGATCGAGCGCCCGCCATCCACGCCCCCCGGCGCATCCGGGTGATAATCGGCGAAGGTCGGCCCGAGGTCGAATTGCAGCGCGGTGTTCCGCTCGAAGAACTCCACCGCCTTGGGCCCGGCGGCCAGGAACGCGTCGACGCGCGCGGCGTCGAAATGCTCGCCCGCCTCCTGCTGCAGGTATATGCGCCCCTGCGCGGCGCCGTCCTCGATCCCGGCGCGCTTCGCCGGGGCGTTGCCGGGGATCCACATCCAGCCGCCCGAGCGCGCGGTGGTGCCGCCGAACACCGGCTCCTTCTCCGCCACGATCACATCGAGCCGACGATGCGCGGCGCAGACCGCCGCGGCCAGCCCCCCGGCCCCGGATCCGACCACCAGCACGTCGCATTCAATCGTTTTCATGATTTTCTTCCGCCTAGGCCGTCAGATAGCCGCCATCGACCGGCAGCAGCGCGCCGGTGACGTAGCTCGATTGATCCGAGGCCAGGAACAGCACCGGGCCCACCAGTTCCTCGGGCCTGCCGGTGCGTCGCATGGGCGTGTGCGCCATGAACCGGCCGATGGCCTCGGGATCGTCGCGGGTGGCTTGCGTCATCGGCGTGTCGATGACCCCCGGCGCGATGGCGTTGACCCGGATGCCGTCCGGGGCCAGATCCTGCGCCAGCACCCGCGTCAGCTGCAGCAGCGCGCCCTTGGAGGCCGCATAGGCCGCAAGCCCCGGTCCCGCCGCCACCGACATGATCGAGGCGATGTTGACGATGCGTCCTCCGGTCTCGCGCAACTGGCCGAGAAAGGCGCGGGTCACATGCATGGGCCCGTCGGCGTTCACCCGCAGCACCGCCGCCCAGTCGGCCTCGAACCCGGGATCGTCGGGCGCGGCGCGGCGGATGATCCCGGCGTTGTTGACGAGGATCGACGCGGCGCCCAGATCCCGCGCCACCGCGGCGGCGGCGGCGACGCAGGCGCCCGGATCGGTCACGTCCAGCGCATAGGCGCGGGCGGCATGTCCGGCCAGCGCCAGACCGCGGGCGGCGCGGCGCGCCGATTCGCCCTGAACATCGCACAGCGCCACCGTCGCGCCATGGCGCGCCAGACCGGCGGCGATCGCCAGCCCGTTGCCCTGCGCGGCGCCGGTCACCACCGCGACCGCGCCCTTGATGCCAATCATGGCCGTCCCCCCCTGAGGCCGGCGCCTGTTGGCCGAATCGCATCGGATTCGGCGTCTCCTGCGCCGTGCCGCCGCGCGCCAATGCGGATTCGCGCGCGGACCGGGTCGGTTATAGGCCCTGCCCCGCGCCGCGATCAAGCGGCGGACCGGCGCCCCGGGCGGCGCGCCCGGCCATCGAAATCGCCGCGCGCTCGATCGCCGCAATCGTCGCGGCGGCGTTCCTGCCCGCGTCAGCCGTTGCCATTTTGGACCTTGCCTTTAACAATAAATGAAGGTATCGTTCATGTCTTAGCGTGAGAGGATGTGCCCTCAGCCAATACGTCGAGCCTGCTTCACCGACGTCATTCCTGATGGAGCGCCTTCAATGAATTTCAGATTCATGCCCCTGCCAATCGCCGCCGCCATTCTGGCGGTCGCCACGTTCGGCGCCTCGGCGACGACGAGCAGGGTCGATTTCGCCAGGTTCACCGACCAGATCGCCGGCGAACAGGCGATCGAGGCGACGATCGCCAAATTCGCCGGCAGCGGCGGCGGCGCGAAGGCCAGGGTCGATCTGGTCAACGCCTTTGACATCGACGGCGTCACGCTCTCGGTCACCGGCTGGAACGACGGCTTCACGCAGGATAGCGGCTTTTACGCCTATCTGGACGGCAAGTCCGGCCGGTTCCGCGGCGGCCTCGGAGTCTGCAAGGGCGTCACCGCCAACGGCACGGGCCAATGCGCCCGCCCCAGCGACGACAATCTGAGCAAGGGCGAGGGCCTGCGTCTGGAATTCGCCGAGACCTGGGCGCTGGAGGCGGTGTATTTCCGCAACCGCAACCACCACACCAAATTCAACAGGAAAAGCCAGGTCTTCATCAATGGCGATTCCTACAAGCTGAAGCGCAAGATCGCCTTCGGCGGCGGCCTTGATCTGATCGCCGACCGGATCCTGGAATTCGCCTACGGCGATCCCGGCCAGCAGGTCTATATCGAAAAGATCGACCTGCGCGCGATCGTGGCGCCGGTGCCGCTCCCGGCCAGCGCGCTGCTGCTGGCGGTCGCCATGGCGGGGTTCGGCTACGGCTTCCGCAAGCGCGGCGCGGCCTGAACCAGGCGCCGATCGCACCGCCCCGGGCGGGTGGATGCCCTTGTCGCAGCCCGGGTCCCCAATCACGAAAGACGAATCATCCCAAGCGCGCCAGCGCACCCAGGGCGCGACCAGTCAAGTCAACAGATCTCCCGTCGGGAGAAATACAATCAGTATTGCTATTTGTATTTAACGAAAAATTGAACATATTCAATGAAAGCGCCCATATGGACGCTTATGTTCTTGCGCAGACCCAAAAATTCATATACATTAACAAACATTAGCGTTAGAGGATGTTCGCCTCGGATTCATACGTCATGCCAGCGTTGTAGACGTTCCTTCCTGATGGAGACCCCTCAATGAAGCAAAAATGCATAACCCTGCCGCTCGCGGCGGCTTTCCTGGCGGGAAGCGCGTTGAGCGCGGCCGCCGTGTCAACGAATCTCGACTTCGCAAAGTTCATCGATGGCGGCGGCGTCTATGGCGCCGGAGTCGGCGAGCAGGCAGTCGAAGGTTTCATCGGCAATCCGCTGTCCGTGAACGGCGTCGCCGTTTCCGCCACGGGCTGGAATGACGCTTTCGACGATTCCAGCAACTACGCCTATCTCGACAGCGGAAATGCCGGCATCGGCGTCTGCAAGGCTCTCAGCGGCAGTCAGTGCAATCCTGGCGGCGACGACAACCTGAGTTCCGGCGAAGGCCTGCGGCTGGAGTTCGCGCAGGATTGGAAGATCGAGAAGATCTGGTTCCGCAACGCCAGTCACGGCACGAGCTTCAACGCCTCGTCCGAAGTCAACATCAACGGCATGGACTACGCGTTGACGAGCCTGCTCGATTTCGGCATGTCGCCGCTGATCGGCAAGATCTTCGACTTCAAATACGGCAGCCCCGACAGCCAGCAGATGTACATCTCGGCGATCGACGTGTCGCCGGTGCCGATCCCGGCGGGCATTCTGCTGCTGGTCAGCGGCATGGCCGGCTTCGGCTACGTCTTTCGCAAGCGCAACGCCGCGTGACCGGATGGCCGGGCGCACGCGCCGGGCCGCAACAAACAACCGACAGGATCGGTTGCAGGCAGGCCCCTCGCGGCGCGGGGGGCCTGTTTTTCCGCGTCATCCCCTGGCGCGGTAGCGGGTGCGCGCGGCGCTGGCCTCCAGCAGCCAGCTTTCGACGCTGCTTTGTTCGGCGAAGCCCGGGCGCGCCTCGGGCCGCAGCAGGTAGTAGCCATGACTGGTGCGCACGTCGAGCGCCCCCAGCGGGCGCACCAGCTTGCCCGCGGCCAGCAGCCGATCCACCAGATGCCCCCAGCCCAGCGCCACGCCCAGCCCCTCGACCGCCGCCTGAATCGCCAGCGGATAGGTGTTGAACAGCGCCGCCTCGTCCAGCTCCAGCCCCGCCGCGCCGTTATGGGCCAGCCAGTCCCGCCAGTTCATCCATTCGGTATGGGCGCTCGACACCTCGATCAGCGCGTGCTCGGGCAGGCGCGCCAGATCGGCGATCCCGGGATTGGCGGCCAGAAACCCCGGCGCGCAGACCGGGAAGATGGTCTCGCCGAACAGCAGCCGCGCCCGGTAGCCCGGCCAGTCGCCGTCGCCGCGCAGGATCGTCAGGTCCACAGTGTCGGCGAGGCATTCCTGGTCGCTGTCCGAGGCCACCAGCATGATCTTCAAGTGCCGGTTGGCGCGGTTGAACAGCCGCAGCCGCGGCATCAGCCACAGCGCCGCCACCGAATTCGTCGCCGCCAGCGTCACCGCGTTGCGCCGGTTGCGCGAAAGCATCTCGCGCGAGGAGTCGCGCAGCGATTCCAGCGCCGGGCCGACCTTGTCGAGCAGGCTCCGCCCCTGCGGCGTCAGCCGAATGGAGCGATGCCCGCGCAGGAACAGCGGCACGTCGTAATGCAGTTCCAGCAGCCGCACCTTGCGGCTGATCGCGGTCTCGCTGATGTTGAGGTCGCGCGAGGCGCCCGCAAAGCTCTGGCGCAGCGCCGCGGCTTCGAAGGCCAGAAGGTAATCCAGCGGCGGCAGCACATTGGTTTTTCGCGGCATTTTCAGCGCCACCCCGATGATCAGCGTCGCGTTGCGGCGCGGCGCCTTCCAGACCTGGCGGCGGCCATCCGACGGACTCGCGCGCCGGCGCCCCCCACAACGCATTGATAAAAGCATGACAATCCGCATTTGCCAGCAAAAACTCAGGGCAAAGCCCCTTATTTTTCTATGCTGCGATGCGCAGGCCTTCCCCCACAATGGTCCCAGATCGGAGAGCCGGAACTCTCCGACGTCAGAACAGTTCGACAATACAGTTCGATTCAGGGAGCCATCATGAAACTGAAACATACGCTTTGCGTCGCCGCGCTGGCGATCGCCACGTCCCCCGCCCACGCCGCCGACAGCAGCGACCCCATCGTCATCCCCATCCACAACTGGTCCTCGCAGATCGTGATGAGCAACGTGGTCGGGCAGATCTTCGAATCCATGGGCGCCAATGTGGAATACGTCACCACCGACAGTCAGGCGGTGTATGAATCGGTGCGCAGCGGCGACGTGACGCTGGAGCTGGAGGTCTGGGAGGGCGCATTCGGCGCATCCTTCCGCGCCGCGATGGAAAAGGGCGGCATCGTCGACGCCGGGGACCACAACGCGGTGACGCGCGAGGACTGGTGGTATCCGCTCTGGACCAAGGAGGCCTGCCCCGGCCTGCCCGACTGGAAGGCGCTCGACGCCTGCGCCGCCGCCTTCGCCACGCCGGAGACCGGCGACAAGGGGCGGTTCCTGGGCGGTCCGGTGGACTGGCTGAAGCACGATCAGGAACGCGTGGATTCGCTCAACCTGAATTTCGTCGTGGTGAACGCCGGTTCGGCCGCCGCGATCTGGGCTGAAATCGGCGCCGCCGAGAAGGACAAGAAACCGGTCGTGGTGTTCAACTGGACTCCGAATTTCGCCGAAGCCGTCTGGCCGGGCGAATTCGTCGAGTTCCCCAAATGGGTCGATGGCTGCGACAAGGACCCGAGCGTCGGCCCCAACCCCAACGCCACCTATGACTGCGGCAACCCGGCCACCGGCTATCTGAAGAAAGCCGCCTGGGCGGGCATGAAGGACAAATGGCCCGACGCCTACGCGACGCTGACGAAGATCTCCTTCACCAACCCGCAGATCGCGCAGATGGCCAAGCTGGTGGACATCGACGACATGGAGCCCGAAGACGCCGCCGCCGAGTGGCTCGCCAACAATGAAAGCGTCTGGAAAGGCTGGACCAAGTAGCGCCGTCGACCCTTTCCAGACATTTCCCCGCCCGGCCTGATCGGGCGGGGTTTTACAGGAGAACCCCATGAGCGACGGCACCCCGGTGATTTCCTGCAGGAACGTTTCGAAATTCTTTGGCGCGGACGCCGAAAAATACCTGGCGTCGATGCCCGAGGACCGATCCTTCGAGGACATCCGCCGCGACGGCTACATCGCGGCGGTGCGCAATGTCTCGCTGGACATCTCGAAAGGCGAGATGCTGGTGATCATGGGCCTGTCGGGGTCGGGCAAGTCGACGCTGGTGCGCTGCCTGTCGCGGCTGATCGACATCACCGGCGGGCAGGTGACGGTGGACGGGCAGGACATCATGGCGCTCAGCGAACGCGAGCTGATCGAGCTGCGCCGCTCCAAGATGGGCATGGTGTTCCAGAGCTTCGGCCTGCTGCCCCACCGCACGGTGCTGGAAAACGTCGCCTTCCCCCTGGAAATGCGCGGGCAGGACCGCCACGACCGCCGCGACCGGGCGCTTGAGGTCATCAAGCTGGTGGGGCTGGAGGGGCGCGAGGAATACTTTCCGCGCGAATTGTCCGGCGGCCAGCAGCAGCGGGTGGGCATCGCCCGGTCGCTGGCCATCGAGCCCGACATCTGGTTCCTGGATGAACCCTTCTCGGCCCTGGATCCGCTGATCCGGCGGGAAATGCAGGATGAATTCCTGCGCCTGCAGGACATGCTGGGCAAGACCATCGTCTTCATCACCCATGATTTCGACGAGGCCCTGCGGCTCGCCGACCGCATCGCCATCATGAAGGACGGCGCGGTGGAGCAATGCGACACCCCCGACCGCATCGTGCTGAACCCGGCCACCGAATACGTGGCGAAATTCACCGAGGAAATCGAAAAGGCCCGCGTGGTGCACGCCGCGGTGCTGGCGCGGCCGCTGAACGGGCAGGCGCCCGAGGGCGAACCGGTGCCCGCCGACGCCACCATCCGCAGGCTGGCCCGCCGACTGGTGAACGACGCGCGCGTCTCCATCCCCGTGGCCGACGCCGACGGCGCCATCATCGGCGCCATGAACCGGCAGGCGGCGCTGGACCTGCTGCTGGGAGAGGACTGATGAGCGCCGCCGCCGCCGCCGCCGCGGACGGGATTGCGCCGTCAAGCCGCAGGACCATGGCCCTGATCCTGCTGGCGCTGGCCGTGGCGCTGGCGCTGGCGCGGCCCGTGCTGCCGGATTTCCTGGTGCGGGTCCCGGACTGGGCGGTGCTGCCCTATGACGTCTGGCTGCAAAAGCTGTTCGATTTCATCAAGGACGATCTGGGGCTGCTATACCTGACGCGCACGATCTCCGCCGGGCTGGAATGGCTGCTCGACATCACCGCGAACCTGCTTTACGGCAAGCGCCGCTGGCCCGATCTGGGGCCGATCCCCTGGACCGCCATCGCCGCCGCCGCCGCGATCACCGGCTACTGGCTGGGCGGCTGGCGGCTGGCGCTGCTGGCCGGCGGCGCGCTGGTCTGGACGGCGTTGATCGGCCAGTGGAAGCTGGCGATGCAGACCATGTCGGTGATCGTTGTCGCCGCCCCCGTGGCCTTCGCCGTCGGGCTGGTTCTGGGGGTGCTGGCCTGGCGGTCGCGGCGCTTCGAGACCGCCCTGCGCCCGACGCTCGCCGTGCTCCAGACCCTGCCGTTCTTCACCTACCTGCTGCCGGCGGTGATCTTCTTCAAGGTGGGCCCCGCCGCCGCCAGCGTCGCCACCATCGTCTACGCCATCCCGCCCATGGTGCTGATGACCACGCTGGGGCTGAAGAAGGTCTCCAACGAGATCGTCGAGAGCGGCCACATGAGCGGCGCCACCCGCTGGCAGATGCTGCGCCACGTCTACATCCCGGCGGCGCGCACCGAGATTCTGGTCGGCGTCAACCAGGTGATCATGCTCAGCCTCGCCATGGTGGTGCTGACCGCCTTCATCGGCATGCCCGGGCTGGGGGCGAAGCTGCTGGCGCTGATGAATTCGCTGAAACTGGGGCGCAGTTTCGAGATCGGCGTCACCATCGTGCTGTTCGCGGTGATGCTGGACCGGCTGTCCAAGGCCTGGGTGGTCAAGCAGCCGGAGCATTTCGAACGCGGCGCGCCGTGGTGGAAGCGGCATTTCCACCTGCTGCTCGGCATCGCCGCCTTCGCGCTGTTCATCGCCGTGGCGCAGGTCGTGCAGATCGCCGACCACATCACCCGCGCGCAGGATCTGTCCATGGGCAAGCAGATCGACGGGGTGATCAAGGCGTTCCTCAACATCGAGATCATCCAGTCGACCACGCAATGGCTGCGCTGGTTTCTGATCACCTGGGTGCTGATCCCGTTTCGCAACGGGCTGCTGTGGCTGCCCTCGCTCAGCATCGTTTTCGCGGCGGCGGCGCTGGGCTGGCTGGTGGGCGGGCGCAGATCGGCGCTGATCACCGGCGGCTTCTTCGCCATGGTGGCGCTGACCGGCTGGTGGGACCGCTCGATCATCACCCTTTACGCAGTCACGGCGGCGGTGTTCCTGGCGGCGCTGATCGGGCTGCCGCTGGGGGTCGCGGCGGCGCGCAATTCCCGCTGGGCCGGGCCGATCCTGCTGATCTGCGACACCGCCCAGACCTTCCCGAGCTTCATCTACCTGATCCCGGCGATCATGCTGTTCGGGGTCAATGACGTGGCGGTGGTCTTCGCCATCCTGATCTTCGCCACCGTGCCGCTGGTGCGCTACACCGTCGAGGGCCTGCGCGGCGTGCCGCCGGAGATGATCGAGGCCGCCGACATGTCCGGCGCCACGCGCAGCCAGAAACTCTGGTCAGTGCAACTGCCGCTGGCGCTGCCCACCATGGCCGTGGGCTTCAACCAGGCGATCATGTTCGCCTTCTTCATGGTCATCATCGCCGCCTTCATCGGCACCCAGGATCTGGGGCAGGAGCTGCAAAAGACGCTTGCGGGCAACCAGCTTGGCAAGAATCTGGTGCTCGGCCTCTGCGTCGCGATGATGGCGCTGGCGATCGATCACGTGATCATGCGCTGGGCCGAGGCCCGCAAGGACGCGCTGGGAGTCGGTCAGTGAATTTCCGCGCGTCGTTCGAAACGCCGGCGGAGCGGCGCGGCGTGCTGCGCCCCGGGCTGCCGGTCCTGCCCCATGGCGTCGAACGTCACCCGGTCCCGGGCGGCGGATCGCGCACGGTCGCCATCCGCGCCGGCGACGAGATCATCGTGCTCGATCGCGACGGCATGCAGCCTGGCGAACTGGTGTTCTTCGCGCCCGACGGCCGGTCGGACGCGGCGATGCTGGGGGCCGCCGGGCGCGGGGCGCCCAGCGGCGTGCAGTCGGTTCTCGCCCATGGCGATCCGTCCGGCGCCGCGGTGCTGCGCGCGCTGGACCGCGCCGGGTTCGACCTGGGGCGCGGCGACGCGGTGCGGGTGTTCGCCGAAAGCTCGCGCCCCGGCGACAGCGCCGCCTTCACCGCCGCCTGCGACGGGCTGCTGATCCTCGCCGCCCCCGGCGGCCCCATGGCCCCCGAGGACCAGAACCCGCCCAGCGAGCTGATCCTTTACCTGCGCCGCGCCCATCCCGGACCGGGCAAGCCGGGGTTGGGCAAGGCCGGGCTGAACGGGGCGGGGCTGAACGGGGCGGGGGCGCCGCCCGACCCGCTCGCCGATCCGCTGCTGGATTTCAACATCCGGCCCGGGCAGGCGGTGACCTACGAGGTGAACAAGGGCGATTTCATCCAGATCCTCGACGTGCAGGGTCGGGAATGTTCGGATTTCCAGGCCTTCTCGCGCCGCGCGCTGGATCGGGGCGAAGAACGCGAGATCGACCCCACCACCACCCGCGCGCTGATGGGCGCGCTGTATCCGGCGCCGGGGATCTTTTCCAAATACTGGACCGTCGATCAGCAGCCGCTGGTGGAGATCGTGCAGGACACCTGCGGGCGTCACGACATGTTCGGGCTGGCCTGCACCGCGCGCTATTACGAAGATCTCGGCTATCCCGGCCATGTCAATTGCTCGGACAACATGAACGCCGAACTGGCGCTTTTCGGGCTGCGCGAACGCGCCGGCTGGCCGGCGATCAACTTCTTCTTCAACACCATGCTCGACGCGGCCAACGCCATCACCATGGACGAACCCTGGTCGCGCCCCGGCGACTACGTGCTGCTGCGCGCCCTTGACGATCTGGTCTGCGTCTCCACCGCATGCCCCTGCGACGTGGACCCGGCGAATGGCTGGAACCCCACGGACATCCAGATCCGCACCCATGACGCGGCGGCGGGCTTTCGCCGATCCGTCGGTTACCGAAAGACAGCGGAGGCAGATGTGAAAGACACCAAGGAAACCGGCTTTCACCAGTGCTTTGCCCGCCACACGCGGGATTTCGTCGAATACAACGGCTACTGGCTGCCCAACGCCTTCATCGGCGAGGGCGCGATCGCCGAATACTGGGCCTGTCGCGAAAAGGCCGCGGTGATGGACCTGTCGCCGCTGCGCAAATACGAGGTCACCGGCCCGGACGCCGAGGCGCTGATGCAGCTTTGCGTCACCCGCAACATGAAGAAGCTCGGCGTCGGGCAGGTGGTCTACACCGCCATGTGCTACGACCATGGCGGCATGATCGACGACGGCACCGTGTATCGGCTGGGCGAGATGAATTTCCGCTGGATCGGCGGCAATGACGCCAGCGGGCTGTGGCTGCGCGAACAGGCCGAAAAGCGCGGGCTCGACGTCTGGGTGCGGGATTCCACCGACCAGCTGCACAACATCGCGGTGCAGGGGCCGCTGTCGCGCGATATCATGCGCGAGATATTCTGGACCCCGCCCACCCAGCCCAGCATCGACGAACTGGGCTGGTTTCGCCTGACCGTGGCGCGCATCGGCGACCTGCGCGGCGCCTCGGCGGTGATCAGCCGCACCGGCTATTCCGGCGAACTGGGCTACGAAATCTTCTGCCACCCCAAGGATGCGCCGGCGATGTTCGACCGGGTGTGGGAGGTCGGCGCGCCGCTGGGCCTGAAACCGCTGGGCCTCGGCGCGCTGGACATGCTGCGCATCGAGGGCGGGCTGATCTTCGCCGGCAGCGAATTCGACGACCAGACCGACCCGTTCGAGGCCGGCATCGGCTTCACCGTGCCGCTGAAATCAAAGACCGACGATTTCATCGGCCGCGCGGCGCTGGAGGCCCGCAAGGCGCATCCGCAGCGAAAGCTCGTGGGGCTGGACATCGAAGGCGGCATCGTGCCCACGCCCGGCGATTGCGTGCGCATGGGCCGCGCGCAGATCGGCGAGGTGACCTCGGCGATGAAATCGCCGATTCTGGGCAAGACCATCGCGCTGGCGCGGCTTGCCGTCGACCATGCCGCGCCGGGAACCGATGTGGAAGTCGGGCGGCTTGACGGCCAGCAGATGCGCCTGCGCGCGCGGGTCTGCGCGTTCCCGCATTTCGATCCGACCAAATCCCGGGTGAAGGGCGTCTACGACTGATCCGGCCCGATCAGGGCCCCGATCCCCGCCCTTTCCCGATCCCGCCGCGCTCAGGCCACGCCTTTCAGCATTTCGCGGGCGCTGTGCACGTCGCTGGTGTCCAGCCCCTCGGTGACCGCGTCGCAGGCCGGGCGCAGCACCTCGCCCACCCGCCGCTGCTGGCCGTTTGCGGCAAGCAGCCGCGACAGGCCCAGCCGCGCGCGCAGATCCCAGCCCAGCGCCTGCTGGCGGCGCGCCACGTCCATGGCCTTGCGGTATTCCCGCTCGGCGCGCGCCGCGTCGCCCAGCGCCGCCTGCACCACCTCGGCGATGATGATGTGGGTCTCGGCCTCCTGCGATCGCTCGCCGGTCCGGGCGGCCATGGCGTCCAGCCCCTCCAGCGTCGCCAACGCCTCATCCATCCGCCCGTCGCGCATCAGAATCCGGGCGTGATTGCCGGTGAAATGCGCCATGTGGTAACCGACGCCGAATGACTGGCAGGCTTTCAGCGCCGCCTGGCTGACCTGCACCGCCTCGCCGGTCTCCCCCAGCTTGCTCAACGCCCGCGCGCGCCAGAACGAGGTGAAGACGCCGAGGAAATCATAGCCGAAATCCCGCGCCATGTCGGTCCCTGCATCGGCGCGCTCCAGCACCAGTTCGGTCTGCCCGGTCAGGTCCGGGATCCGAACCCCCGCCGTGCTGTAGGCGTAGACGAGGCTGTAGGGGTCATTCAGTTCGCGCGCGTAGTCCAGCACCGCGTCGCAGGCCCTGGTCGCCTGATCCGCGCGCCCGATCGCCCACAGCGCCAGCGCGCTGAAGCTGTCGCTGATGACCCGCGGATCGGCGGCGGACAGGCGCGGGCCGTCCTGCGCCCAGGCGCCCTGATCATAGAGCGCCGCCAGCGCCCGCGCGCTGGCGAGCGAATCCCGAAACCGCCCGCGATTGTAATGCGACCAGGCGAGCATCGAGGCCGCGTAGACCTGATATCGCGGCGTCGACGCCGCATCGGCCGCCACGCATAGCTGGTCGATCGTGGATTCGCCGGCGCGCAGATCGCCTTTCATGGTCTCGAACGCGCCAAGCCCATACAGCACCGCGAAACGCAGATCCAGGTTGCCGACCGTGTCGCACAGCGCCCGCGCCCGCATGAACGCCGCCTGCGCCTGCGGCGAGGCGTAGCTTGTGGCGGCGAAATGCACCACGCCCAGCGTCGATTGCAGCTTCAGTTCCAGCGTCTCGCGTTCAGGCCGCGCGGCGATCGCGCCGACATGCGCCAGCCCCTGGCCGAGATGCGCCAGCGCCTCCTTCGCGGCGGCGCGCCGCCAGGCGCCCTGCCCGGCGGCAAGCCAATGCGCCGCCGCCTCGCCGCCCAGCCCGGCCCGGCTGAAATGATAGGCGACGTATTCGGGCTCGGTCTCGCAGCGTTCGGGGAAACTGGCGACCATGGTGCGCGCAATGCTTTCGTGCAGCGCCTGCCGGTTGCGCTTGAGGATCGATTGATAGGCGGCGTCCTGCACCAGCGCGTGGCGAAACATCCAGGCTTCGCGGGACTGGCTGCGCAGGCGGGTCACCAGGTCCTCGCGTTCCAGCGAGACCAGCGCCGCGCGCAATTCCGCCCCCGACCAGCCAGAGATCGCGGACAGCAGGTCGAGATCGAATTCCCGCCCGATCACCGCGCCGATCTGCGCCACCTCGCGCACATCCTGCAGCCGGTCAAGTCGCGCCATCAGCGAATCCTGCAGCGTCGCGGGCACCACATGCTCGCCGTCGCGCTCCAGGTCTCCATCCGCCGCCTGCGCGTCGCGCCGGACGATGTAACGGGTCAGTTCCTCGACGAACAGCGGGATGCCGTCGGTGCGGTCCAGCAAGGTGCGGCGCAATTCCCCCGGCACCGAGGCGCCGGCGGCCACATGGGCGATGATCCGCGCCGAGTCCTCGGTCGTCAGCCGCCCGAGGTCGCAGCGCCGCACATGCGCCATGTCCACCCAGGCAGGTTCGAATTCCGGGCGAAACGAAACCACCAGATGCACCCGCAGATCCGGCAGCCGCCGCATCAGCGCGTCGAACGCCTCAAGCGTGGTCGGATCGACCCAATGGGCGTCCTCGAACAGCAGCAGCACCGGGCGTTCCGCGGCCAGCACCTCCACCTGCTCCACCATCGCCTCGATGGTGCGCCGTTTCTGCAGCGCCGGCGACAGGCGCAGCGGCGCGAAACGATCCAGCGGCAGCGACAGCAAGGACGCGAACAGCGCGCCGAAGCGGTCGGCCCGGTCCGGGCCCAGATTGTCCAGCAACAGATCCTGCAGCTTGTCGAGCCGGGTTTCCTGGTCGTCGCCGGCCGCAAAACGCGCCGCGTGCTTGATCTGGCGGCGGATGGGGTGGAGAGCGGAATTGGCAAAGCGCGCCCGGCCCTGATAGCGCAGCACCACCGGCGCGTCGGACTGGATCCGGGCCTCCAGTTCCTCCAGCAGGCGGCTCTTGCCGATCCCCGGCTCGCCGCTCAGCAGCGTCGCCCGACCGCCGTCGCCCGCCGCCGCCGCCCGCCAGTCGCCCAGCAGCAGATCCATCTCGGCGCACCGCCCCACCAGCGGCGACGGCGTGGACAGGCGTCGCGCCTCGACCCGCGCCTCGGGCTCGGATTCGCCCAGCACGCGCCATGCGGCGACCGGCGCCGCAAAGCCCTTCAACCGCTGCGGACCAAGCGATTCCAGCCGGAACGCGTCGCCGATCAACGCTTTCGCACCGCCGTCGATCACCACCGCATCGGGCCAGGCGACGCCTTGCAGACGGGCCGCGAGGTTGGGCGTCTCGCCCGAGGCCACCGAGGATTCGACCACCCCGCGGCCGATCATGTCGCCCACCACCACCAGCCCGGTGGCGATGCCGATCCGCGCCTGCAGCTTGATGTCGTGACCGGTGCGGAGCGCGGCGATCGCCTCGATGATGCGCAGCGCCGCCTGCACCGCGCGCTCGGCGGCGCGCTCGAAGGCGGTGGGATAGCCGAAATAGATCATCACCCCGTCGCCGAGAAACTTGGCCACATGGCCGCCGTAGCTCACCGCGGTTTCGGACACGGTCTCCTGATACAGCCGCATGAGATCCCGGTAATCCTCCGGATCGATCATGCCGGAAATCTGCGTGGACCCCACCAGATCGCAGAACAGAATGGACAGCTGGCGGCGTTCGGGCGCCCCGGCGGTGGCCGCGCGGCGCGCCGGGGCCGGGGCGGACCCGGGCCGGGCGTTTTCGTCATGGCCGGGCGGCGGATCGAAGTCCGGGCCTGCGTCAACGCCCGGGTCGGACTCCAGCGCGGGCCTGAGCAGCGCCAGCCGATGCCCCAGCGGCTCCACGCCGATATCCCTCAGCAGGTCATGCGTAAGCTCGCCCAGAACATCCACGCCGATTTCATGCCGCTCGAACAGATCAGCGTATTGCTGCAGGTTCCTGCGTTCCAGCCATCGACGTATCTCGCTCACCGTGGATCGCTCCTGCGCCCGCGTCCCCGTCTGCGGCCGTCGGCGCGGTATTCCCAGAACAGCGGCCCGAGGCCGCGCCCCTGCCCCGACCACAGGCTGCGCGGCAGGAAATCCCAGAACAGCGTGCCCAGATCCTGCGGCAGCCGGTCGCCCTGAGCGGACGGCCCCTGTCGGCGCGACGGGCGCGACGGGCGCGCCGCGCCGTAGCCCGCGGCGTCGTTGGCCATCGACCACAGCTTCGCCCCGGCGGCCAGCGGCGCCCAGACGACTTTCAGCGCCGCGAACAATTCGGGCGGGTAGTGATCGGGCTCGATCACCGTGATCGGATCCCCGACGCCGGCGCGCCGACGCACCGCCTCGGCGGCGTTGAGCCCGCTGATCACCGCGCCCTCGATGGTCGAGACATCGGCAAGATTGCGCACGTAAGTCCCGGCAAGGAACAGATTTTCCAGCGCCGTGCCGGTGGTGGGCCGGTATTCCCAGCTGCCGACCATGTTGGCGAACAGCTCCTCGCCGGTGTTCATTTCGATCGAAGTGTGGCGCAGGTTGATCTCCTCGAGGTCGAGATCGATGCTGCGCCGCACCTGGTCCAGAACGTATTCGATCGCCGTGGTCGGGCGATCCAGATTCAGCACCAGGTCGCCGTTTTCGTCGCGGCGTTCCGAGGGCACGCAAAGCAGGCTCTTCACATCGGACACGGTGATGTAGAGAAACGTCGTCCGCTGATCGGGCCACAGCTGCGAATAGTCCAGAAAGGTCATCTGGTACTTGGCGTCCATGAACACGGTGACATCGTCAGGAATGTCGTGGCGCTTCACCTTCAGATGCAGTTCGACCGAGGCCATGGGTTCGGCTTGCAGGTAGCGCAATTCGCCCAGTTGCGGGTCGGCGTTGTAAAGATCGTTCGTGACCAGATCGGCCATCATGCCCGGCGTCACCGAGACGATGACGTCGTCCTCGGCCACCGGCACGACGACCGGCTTGCCCTCCGGGCGCCACCCGCCGCCGTCGCCGATCCCCTTGCCGGGGCCGCGCGGGTTGACCGAGGGCGACTTGTCCACCCGATCAAAGGTCAGCGTCGCGATTTTCGCGCCCGTCGCCGCCGGTTCGATGCGCTTCAGCCGGTGCTTGAACTTCAGGTCGAACCTGTCGCCGAAGCCCTTCAACTTGCGCAGCAACGGGCGCAGCAGCATGTCGTGCTTGTTGCCGCGCAGCAGCCAGAGCTGGGGCGTCGGCACGCGGTTGCCGTATTTCAGAAACGTCCGATAGCTTTTCGCCGAGGCCTGATCGCTGGAAATCGCCCACACCGTTTCCCACACCTTCTGGTGCAGCATGGCCGTGCCTTCGGTGGCGTAGGGTCGCGAATTCAGGAAAGCGTTCATCGAAAACCGGTCAAGCATGCGATCCCGGCCGATCGGCGTGGCCAGCAGATCGATCATGGAATACATGAACAGAAACAGCTCGGGCGGCGACGCGGCGCCGGAGGCGAGATTTCGCATCATGTCCTGCGGACCGCCGGGATTGACAAGTTCGGGCGGATCCGCAAGCCGCCCCGGATACAGGAATTTGAAAGCCTCGCGTGGCGAAAAGTTGTCTTCGATTCCAATCTCTTCCGCGATTTTCCAGAAGTTGTAATACCAGTTCATGAACATGTGGTAGCTGTGTTCGCGGCGCAACCCGGTGACAGGATCCTGATTGGCCCGCAGCATGCCGCCGACGAATTCATCCTGCTCATACAGGGTGACCTGAAAACCGCGCTCAAGAAGTCTGAGGCATGCAGTCAGTCCCGCGATTCCCGCTCCTACGACCACGACATTGCGCATGCGTCGCCCCTCTTTTTGAATATTGCCAGCTTCACCTCAACAACTTAGAGGTCAAAGACTACACGCAACGGATAGCCAGCAAATATGAGCGCCAGAGGTGATTGCCAGCGGCGACCATACACCAAATCAGCCGAATCACGCGCAAAATCTGTGAAGATTCTTTCCAGTCCGAGACTGTTCATGACATTCATGCATCTCAACGCGGCCTGAATGCCCGGCCCGCCGTCGCCCGCGATCCTCTTGGCGCGGCTGTTCGGCGCCGCTTCGATCTGTGACCGACGACACCGCAAACCGGCGCCCGGCGGCGCCCAGCCCCTGAAGGGGCGAGGCGCTACAGATCCTGCCGCACGATTTCGGTCACCAGCACGTCATTCACCGTCGGGCCGATCACCTTTCGCGCTGCGCGGCGGAGCGCGCCGCGCATGTCCTTCATCGCCTGGCCGCTGGTGAATGCGCCGCTGAACCCGCCGGATTGCGCATGCAGGAACAGGGCCTGCAGAAACGCGTCGCGCAGCTTGGGCTCCCGGCTGAACACGTCATCCGAACCGCCCGGCTCGATCTCGATCGACAGCGACAGGATCACAAGCGAGGCGATGGCGTTCTCGCGCACGATCGGCACGATGAACTGCTTGTTGAGGCGCACGTAATCGTAGTCGACGATTTCCGCCGGCGCCTCCTCTTCCATGGCGGCGTCTTGGCCTTCGCCCTCGCCGGGCTCGGCCATGCTCTCGGCGTCCGTCCCGGCATGCATCTCGCCATCGTCTTCCGGCGGCGGCTTGAGCAGGATGCCGGCCGCCACGCCGCCCGCCAGACCGACGAGCGCCAGAAGCAGGGGTATGAGCTTCTTCAACGATCCCTCCTAGAAAGGCAAAATGATGTCGGCGATCTGCTGGCCGTAGCGCGGCTGCTGAACATCGGTGATTTGTCCGCGACCGCCATAGGCGATCCGCGCCTCGGCGATCTTGTCATAGGTGATCTCGTTGCGGCGCGAGATGTCCTCGGGCCGCACCACGCCGGCCACCTGCAGATCGCGCAGTTCGAAATTGACGCGCACCTCCTGGTTGCCGGCGACCACCAGATGCCCGTTCGGCAGCACGTCGACCACGGTCACGGCGATGCGCAGGGTGATCTTCTCGTTGCGCTTGACCGAACCGCCGCCCGTGGAATTGGATTTCGACTTGATCGCCGCCGCAGGGTTGGTGCTGATCCCGAATGCGTTCTCGATGAGCGCCGGCGCGCCCAGAAGCGCGGAGACCGACAGATCCTCGGACCCCGAGCGACTGCGCTCGGTGTCGTTTTCGATCTCCGCCTTGTCATCGATCTCGATGACCACGGTCAGGATGTCGCCCAGCAGCTTGGCGCGCCGATCGCCGAACAGCGATGTGGGCCCGGAGCGCCACAGCGAACCGGTCATGTAGGCTTCCGGCGCCGGGGCCGGGCGCGGGGTCGCCAGCGCAACGCGCCTTTGGGTCAAGGGCGGGGCCGGATTCTCGGCGGTCCCGGGCGGCGTGAACGCCGGCGCCTTGCCGACGTTTTCAAGGCGCGAGCATCCGGCAATCGCGGCGATCGTCAGCACAGTGAACGCAAGCTGTTTCATCTGCTCACCTCCACGCTGGCGCGGCCGGCAACGCGACCGATCACGGTCAGCCGCGAATCGAGGTTCATCACCCGCACGCGCGCGCCGCGGCCGCCCCGATCCAGCGCACGGCCCTCCGCGAGAATCGTCAGCGCGCCGCGGTTATAGGAAAGCCGCACGATTTCATTGCGTTCCACCAGGGCCGGCGTCGCCAGATCGCCAGGCCGAATGGGCCGGCCGGGATAGATGGTCACCCGCGCCTCCATGCCGATCGCCGCGGCCGGATCGACGAGCGCGCCAAGATTTGCGGCCCCGGGGCTCGCGAATGCCAGATCGGCCATGGTGATCACGCTCTGACTCCGGATCGAACGCGCGGCGACCAGCACCTGTCCCGCAACGCTTGCCGATTCGATGCTGGACGCGACCGCGCCAATCGCCGCGGCGGTTTGCGCCGCGGCGCCCTGCAATGGGCTCGCCAGCGAGAGGACGCCGACGATCAGCGCCATCGCGCCTACGCCGCTCGGCCGCTTGTCAGCGCGCCGGGTCATCGGATCTGCGTCGTCGCGGCGAGCATCTGGTCAGCGGCCGTGATCACCTTGGCGTTGAGCTCGTAGCCGCGCTGCGCCTCGATCAGCTCGGTGATCTCGCGCACCGGGTCGACCGAGCTTTCTTCCAGAAATCCCTGACGAATGAAACCGCGGCCATCCACGCCGGGTTCGCCGATATTCGCCTGGCCGGACGCCTCCGTCTCCAGGAAGAGATTGTTGCCGATGGCCTCAAGCCCCTTCTGGTTGGAGAACGACGCAAGCGTGAATGCGCCAAGAAGCTGCGCATCGATCGAATCGTTGAAATAGGCGTAAACCTCGCCCTGTGGGTTGATGGTGATGGCGCGGGCGTCTTCCGGGATGGTGATTTCGGGTTTCACCGGATGGCCGTCTGATGTGACGATCAGGCCCTCGCCCGTGCGCTTCAGCGCGCCGTCTCGCGTGTAGGCGGTGACGCCGGAGGGGAGGTCGATCTCCAGATACCCGGCGCCCTGGATCGCGATGTCGAGATCGCCGCCAGTGTCCTCCAGCGCGCCCTGCGCCACGCTCATGGACACGGCCGCCGCGCGCACGCCCAGCCCGAGCTGAACCCCCGTGGGCAACACCGAACCGTTTGACGCGTTCACCGTGCCGGCGCGCTGGGCCTGCTGGTAGTGAAGGTCCGAAAACTCGGCGCGGCGTGTGTTGTAGGCGGTTGTGCTCATGTTCGCGAGGTTGTTCGAGATGACCTCCACTCGCATTTGCTGTGCCGCCATTCCGGTGGCCGCGATGCTCAGTGCGCGCATGTTTTTCTCCTTCTGGATTGGCGCCGTCCGCAGGGGCGGGCTGGGCTCGCGTTCTGCGAGCGGCGCGTATTTCTAAGCGTCAGGCGCGTTGGCCAAGCGTGCGCAGGACCGACTTCACCCGTTCGTCTTCGCCGTCAAGAATCCGTTGGCCCAGTTCGTAGGCGCGTTGAATCGTGATCATGCGCGCCATTTCGGAAACCGGATCCACATTTCCGCCCTCGATGAAACCCTGCCGGATCGCCGCGTTTTCCGCAGGCTGCGGAGTTTCATCGGTGTTGAAGAGCACGCCGCCCTCTCGCGTCAACGATTCGGGATTCTCCACGCGCACAAGCCCAATCGCGCCGATTGGCGAGCCATCCGCGGCAATGGTGCCGTCAGCGGAGATTTCAAACATCCGCGCGTCGGGCGGCAGGAATATGGGACTGCCGCCATCGCCCAGGACCCGGTATCCATCGGGCGTTACAAGCTCTCCCTCCGCGCTGCGGGCAAAGACGCCGGCGCGGGTCAGGCGAATTCCGGCTGCCGTCTCGACTTGAAAAAAGCCGTCGCCCTCGATCGCGAGATCGAACGTTCCGTCTGTGCGGGCCATGTCGCCCTGACGAAAGTCCGTCACGCGGGCCCGCGCGCTTGTCATCGATATGGACCCGCCCTCAACCGGCAACGCCTTGACCATTTCAGCGAAGATCGCGCCTTCCTTGCGGTATCCGGCCGTCGATATGTTTGCGATGTTGTTCGCAACGACTTGCATTTCTGAAAGCAATGCGGATTGGCGCGTAAGCGCGACATAGCTTGCATTATCCATCGGACATTGCCTTTTCCAGGAGAGTTCGAGCCTCACGCGACGTTTCCACGAGCGCCAGAGCGGCGCTCAGCGACGGAACCTCGGCATCGGTCGAAGATGCCGGCTCAATTGCTTGCTCTTCAGCCGCCATGAATGCCGCAAGCTCCTTGCGGACAGGATCCTTTGACAGCGTCGCCGCCGTCTTCCAATCCGCTGCTCGCCATGCGAATCCAGCCACCGACTCGGGCGGCGCATTGTCATCGGCCCTCAAGGCGGCGAACGCCGCGGCGTAGTCGCCAAGCAGATTTTGCGAGCGGGCTCGCAGTTCAGCGGCGTCGGCCGATTCAATTTCAGAGAGCATTTCGAGAGCTGACTTCCCGTCTGAAAGCGCGAGATGCGCCCGGGCGCCTGCGAGCCGCGCAGCTTCAGACCCGCGTGAAAGCGGAGGGGCCAGGACGGTCAAGGCCATATTGGCCAGACCAATGGCCGTCATTTCCTGAGCGACGGATATCCTCACCTCATCGGCAGTTGCATCATCCCCGACAATGTCAAGATGGTCCGCAATCACGCTGGCATACTCGACGGCGTCAATCTCCTGCGATGCGGCGCGAGACAGTATGTCCCGCGCTGCCTGGCGCAGTGAAGGCTCCGAACCCGGGTCGCGGCGCAGATCACCGTCAATTATTCGAAATGCCGCCTTCAGCCCGCCGGCGCCGGCACGCGTGGTGATCTCGGTAACGCGCAGCCGACGCCCGATCTCGGCGCCGCGCAACTCGAAAGCGGTGGCGGCGACATCCGTGAGAAAAGCCGCCGGCGGCTTCGCGTTTCGCCGGATCATGCTGTCGCCCAACAGAATCATCGCCTCGGCGCGATTTGGCGCATTCTTCGCTATCAGCTTGCGAAAAATCGCATCTGAATCCTTCTCGCGACCGTTGACGGCGGCGATTCTGGCCGCCGCCATGTCTGCGTAAGCGCCCCGATCGCCAACGGCCCGATCAAGAATCAGAAGAATCCTTTCTGCCGCTTCGGGCATGTTGCGATCGAGCAGATCCTCCATGAGCGCCGGTCCGAGAAGGCCGCGAAGCTCGAGCGGCGTTTCGGCATAGGCCTTGATGATCGCATCGACATGCGTCTCGGCACCATCGCCGTCCTCGCGCGCGCCGCCACGTGTGACTCGAGCGGCTGAACGCCACATGGCGATTGCGCCTTCGCAATCCCTGGCGGCGAAGACGGGTCCGTCGGGAGACGCGGGACGACCTTCAACGATGTTGGCGAGGTCCTGCAGCAGCGCAACCTCCGCCGCATCCGCCACGACGTCGCGCAGCTGCAGCATCGCCTCGGCGCCGAAGCCAAAGCGAATGTAGAGGCGCGCCAACGCCAGCGCCGCTTCTGCGCTTGGGCGATCAAACTCGGCGTAAAGGTTGCGACGCAGATCGGCGATTTGCTCGGACAGAGGGCTGTCCGTAGCCCAGTTTTCCACGTCCAGGCTTGACTCCGGCGGGCAGTTGACGCGCGGGCGCTCAGGCTCCGGCGCGGTTTTGCGCGCCCGGTCGAACACAGTTCTCGCAACTAGCTGAGGTTCCGTGAGGCGCGCATCGCTGGTCGTGACTTCGTCGACCGGCTCGGTCGGTTCTTCAGCAAGCCTCGCCTGGTTTTCCTCATGGGTGAGCGGCGAGGGCGCGATTTGACGATGATCCCCCTTCGCCGAGGCTTCGGGAGGCGCATCGCCGTGGGAGACCATCGCCTCATCCGCCTCCTGCTCGGGCATCGCCTCGGGGGCTTTGACGGCGTCATCCGGAGCGGAAGCGTTCATGCCCTCCATGTCGCTTTTCTCGGGCGGCCGAAACTCGACAAGGCCCTGCTCGGCGGCGCGTGTGAGCTGGGCCAGCAAGCGACTCTGAGCCTCTGCGATCGCGTCGGCCATTTGCGCTTGATCGTCCGGGTCATCCGATGCGGAAGGTTCAATCATGCCCGGAGCTTCGGTCTCTGCAACGGCCTCGGTTGGCTCCTGGAGCGAAATCGCGTCTCCAGGCGGCATTTCGGCAGGATTCGAATCACCGGGTTGCATATCGGCGATCTCGGCCGGTTCAGGAGGCGTCTCCGGCGTGGCGACGGCTTCGGCTTCTTCGACTGACCTGACGGCCTCTCGTATGTCGACCACCAGCATGTTCGCGCCGAATCGATAGCCTTTGACTTCGCAGGCGCAAGACAAGGTCAGCGCGAGCTGCGCGCCGCTTTCGTCATTCTCGCCGCGCGCATTCAGGATTCTGGTGACGCGACGCCCTGGAAAGATCTGGCGCGTATCGAAATCAACCTTTCGCCCCGGGAATCTCAGCACGGCCTTGCGGCCATCCTGAGTCAGCGACCACTCGGTCACGTCGGTCAGATCAATGGCGATCCGGCTGAACGTCGCGTGCTCCCCCGCGCGCACGCGGGCCTTTTCCTGCGCGACGGCGAGGCCGCCCGCCAGGGAGATCGCAATGAAAACAATCAGGCGAATCATGCCGCGGCCGCCGTCTTGGTTTCGCGCAGGGCGTCGCTCAGGTCCGTAAAGCTCGGGCGCAGCTCCCGCGGCGTGTTCTGGCGACCGACTTCGATGCAGATGTCGGGCGCATGCTTGTATAGATTGGCGACGAGAACCTCGCGAATGAGATTGTAAAACTGGTGATCCGCCTCGACCACTGACTTCACCTTGGTCGAGAACGGGCCGACGAGCCCGTAAGCCAGAAACACCCCGAGAAAAGTTCCCACCAGCGCGCCGCCGATCATGCCGCCGAGCACTTCGGGCGGCTGGTCGATCGAGGCCATGGTCTTGATCACGCCCAGCACCGCCGCGACGATCCCCAGCGCCGGAAGCCCGTCCGCCATGGATTGCAGCGCGTGGCTCGAGTGCAGAGAGTGGTGCAGCTTGGCGTCGAGCTGCTTTTCCAGCACGTCCTCGACCTGATGCGGATCGTCATAGTTCATGGACCCCGCGCGCAGAGTGTCGGAAATCAGATCCACCGCGGCGCCGTCGCTCAGTATTCGCGGGTACTTGGCGAAAACCGTCGATTCTTCGGGCGCTTCGATATGGGGTTCGAGATCCATGGGGTTGGCGCGGCCGATGCGGATCAGTTCGAAAAGCAGACACAGAAGATCTTGATAATCTTGAGGTTTCCACTTCGCGCCCTTGAACACCTTGCCGACATCGCGGATCGTATGCTTGATCGCGGACATGTCGTTGGCGACCGCAAACGCGCCTATTGCGGCGCCGCCGATGATCATCATCTCGTAAGGCAGCGTGTGGAGAATGATGGCCATCTTGCCGCCGGCGATCAGGTAGCCGCCGAACACCATCGCCAAGGTGAACACGATGCCGCCGATGCCAATCATGTAAGCCTCGCGATGCAGGGCCGGCGCGCTCGCCAGCGGGATGTGACGAGTATCGGGGCGCAACGGTTAAGAAGCCGCGAAGAGACGCGCTTATTCCGTCGGCGCCCGCGCATTCCTCCCGGCGATCACCACGCTGACGGAATAGGCCTTGCCGGCGCTCAACTGGGAGAGGACCCGGGCTGCCGCGATCTTGTTCATGCGCGCAATGAAGCCGGCGGCGAAAGTCACATCCATGGTCTCGAAAATCTTCGCGGCGTTCTTGGGCTTCATCGCTTCGTAGACCGAGACCAGCCGCATGACGTCCTTGTCCGCGGCCTTGTCGGCGATCGCCAGCGTGGCGGACAGCTTCTTTTCCGCCTCTTCAAGCTGCATCATGTTCTCGCGATACTTCGCTTCCGCCGCTTCAAGAAGCCGTTCGCGATCGGCGATTTCGATGGCGCGGGCGCTGAGCATCGATTCGCGTTCCTTGATGCCCGCCAGCAGCGCCGAAGGGTCAGGAGGCGCCGGGCAGGCGGCGGGCGCATCGGTCGCCATGGCGTTCAGCGCTTCTCCGGCGCCGACGGCGGCCGCCAGATTCGCGGCCTCCTTGGCCAGGGCGCCGTCGGGATCGCCGAGACGAACCAGCCCGGATCCAACGAAGCACACCGTCAGAATCAACAGGGCGCGCGGCGAGCGGACGCGGCGTGTCACCCGACGGCTCCGCGATTCATTTCCTGCACCGCCCTGGCGATTTCCTCGCGCAGCGCCTCGACCACCTGACCGGGATCGGCAAGGCCCGCGCCCGGTCGCGCCGATCCGCGTTGCGCCATCACGTCCCGATCCGGCGCGGGCGCGCTGTCCCGGGCCGCCTCGTCGCGCTGAGGTTTTTCGGGCGCAGGGCGAATCGGCTGCGCGCCGTCGCGGTCATGGATCGTCGCCAGCAGCAGCTCCAGCCGCCCGGCGGCGATTTCCGCGCGCGCCGTGCGCTCAGCCAGGTCCTTCACCGAGGCGCCGGAGACCTTCTTGGCCCCGTCCAGCGCCACGCGCATTTCGTCGACCTGATGCGCCAGGGCGGAAATCGCGCCGCCAAGGCCATTGTCCAGATCGCGCAGCTTGTTCAGACGGCGCGCCAGCACGTGGCAGTAAATGGCGGCGACCAGGGCCGCGGCGATCATCAATCCGTCAGCGATGAGGGTCATCGGGTGTCTCCGTCCGGTCCAGCGACGTCAATTCAGCAGAAAGCGGGTGATGAGGAGGTCGCGCACCCGGCCCTGGCCAGTCACGATCTGCACCCGGCGCAGCATCTGCGCGCGCAGCCGCGGCATGGAGCTGGGTTCCGCGATGTCGCGTTCCTCGACGGCGCGCAGATAGGTGTTGAGCACGTCCAGGATGCGCGGCATCAGCAATTCGACCTCGGCCTTGTATTCCGGCGCCACTTCGAGCTGCGCCTCGAACACCAGATGTTGGGCGCGCGCGCGGGCGCTCAGCGAGATCACCAGCTCCTCGATCGGCACGAAGGCGATCGCAGGCAGGTCCGCAGGCTTGTGGGCCGAGGCCTTCTTCGCCTCGCCGCCGGGAATGGGCAGCAGCCCCGAATAGGCCGCGTAGAACCCGCCGGCGCCGAGAATCAGCATCAGCGCCAGGCCGATGATCAGCCCGAATCCGCGCCGAGGAGCCTGGTCCTCCGCTAGCACTTGAGAATCGATGTCCGCCGTATTGGCCATTTCAAGCCCGTCGTTCAACTTCTGCGTCAGATCCTGTTCTATGCGCAACCAGCTAACCGAATGTTAAACCTGTCAGTTGAATGCTGCACCCAAGCCAGAAGGCCGGTCCGATCTCCCGGGCCCTGCTAAGCGAGAGTGCAGCGTGAACCAGTTTCTGACGATATGGGCGGCGACGGAGCCGCGAAAACGCCTTGCGGCCGGCCTGGCGGGGCTTGCCCTGCTGGTCGCCGTGTTCGGGTTGGCGCGAATCGCCGCCCAGCCAAGCATGGCGCTGCTGTATTCCGGCCTTGAATCAACCGCGGCCGGCGAAGTGCTGTCCGCGTTGGAACAGCGCGGCGTCGCCTTCGACGTGCGCGGCGATTCCATATTCGTGACCGAGGGCATGCGCGACCGGATCCGCATGGATCTGGCCGCCCAGGACATGCCCTCGGGCGGCGCCGCGGGGTATGAGCTGCTGGACGGGATTTCGGGATTCGGCACCACTTCGGAGATGTTCGACGCCACATATTGGCGCGCCAAGGAGGGCGAGCTTGCGCGCACGATCCTGTCGCTGCCCAATGTGCGCCGGGCGCGCGTGCACATCGCAAGCCCAAGGCGGCGGCCTTTCGAGCGCCGCACCGATCCCACCGCCTCGATCACGGTCACCATGCGCACCGGCGGGTTGGGCGAAAGCCAGGCGCAGGCGATTCGCCATCTGGTGTCCTCGGCGGTGGCCGGGCTGCAGCCAGACGCCGTGACGGTGGTCGATTCGGTGGACGGCGTGGTGCTGCGCGCCGGCGACGAACGCCCCGAAACCCGCGCCGGCGCCATCGCCGACGAGCGCGCCGCGGCCCTGCGCGTCAATGTGGAACGTCTGCTGACGGCGCGCGTTGGCGAAGGCGCCGTGGTGGTCGAGGTCTCGGTAGAGACCGATCTCGACAGCGAGAAGATCACCGAGCGCGTGATCGACCCGGCGGGAAGGGTGGCGATCTCCACCGACACCGAGGAAACCTCCGAAAACGAGACCGGCGGATCGGCCAACGTCACCGTGGCGTCGAATCTCCCCGACGGCGACGCGAACGGTGGCAGCGGCTCCGAACGCACCAACTCTCAGACCCGCGAGCGCATCAATTACGAGGTGTCCGAAGTGCTGCGCGAACGCGTGCGCCGGCCCGGCGAAATCCGCCGGATCTCGGTGGCGGCGCTGGTGGACGGGATCCGCGCGACCGGCCCTGACGGCCAGGAAACCTGGATCCCGCGCCCCGACGAGGAGCTCGAATCGCTGCGCGATCTCATCCGCTCGGCCATCGGTTTCGATCCGGCGCGCGGCGATGTCGTGACCATCCAGACCATGGAGTTCAGCGCCGAGCCGGAGCGCGGCACGGTGGCCGAAACCGACGCCTTCGACTTCCTGTCGGTCAACGCCATGTCGCTGGTGCAGCTGGGCGTTCTCAGCGCGGTGGCGCTGGCGCTCGGGCTGCTGGTGCTGCGGCCGATGATTCTCGCCAAGCCGGCGCCGATGCTGGCCGCCGCGGGCGCGCTGGAGGGACCGGACGCGCTGGGCGAAATGCAGCCGGGGCTCGAGGGCGCGGTGGAAGGCAGCCTCGAGGCGGCGGACCGAATCATCGACGCGTCCACGGTGCAAAACGACCAGCTCACCGAACTGCGCGACGCGGTGAGCCAGCGGCCCGAGGACGCCGCGCATCTGCTGAGCAACTGGCTTGACACCAGCGCGACCAGAAAGGAGCAGGCATGAAAACCGCGGCATTGCGATGGGAGGTGTTCGCCAACAACGCCCCGGCGCCGGGCGCGCCCCCCGACGATCCCGTCGCCGAGGCGTTTCAGGCAAGCGCCGACGCGCCCCACTCCATTGATCCGGACGCGGGATTCGGCGCCGCGCCGAGCGCCGCCCTGGCCCGGTTCGCGCCGACCGAGGCCGAACGGCCCGCGCCGCCGCAGACCCCGGCGTTCAACCTCGACCAGTTGCTGGCCCGGGCGCGCGGCGAGGGCCGCGCCGCCGGTTTCGAGGAGGGCGTCGCCCGCGCCGAAGCCGATTTCAACGCCGAGCGGCGCATTCTGCTCACCGAGATCGGCGAGCGCATGCAGGACGCCTATTTCTCGCGGGAAAAGGCCCGGGAGGAGCTCGCCGCCGCCATGCGCCGGATGGCCGAGGCGCTTCTGGGCGCCGTGGCCCCGGCGCTGGCCCAGACCGGGCTCGCCGCCGAAGTCGCCGCCGCCGCGGCGGCGGCCGCGACGGCGGCGGCTGCGACGCCGGGCGGCGCGCAACTGATCGTGCGAATCGGGGAAACCCAGCGCGACGCGGTCGCGGCGGCGCTGGCCGAGGCCGGGATCGACGCCAGGCTCGAAATCACGCCGGGGCTCGGCCCGCTGCGCGCAAGGGTCGACTGGGCCTCGGGCTTTGACGAGATCGATCTCGACGCCTGCATCTCCAGCGCCCGCGCGGCGCTGGACGGCTTCTTCCACCACATCGAGGAAAAAACCTCCCATGGCTGATGATCTAGTCGCCTCCAAGCCCGAACCGGACCTGCCCGCGACCGGCGAGGTCTCGCACGAAGCCGGGCGCTCCAGCGCCGTGCTCGGCGTGCCCATCGAGGTCATCGTTTCGGTGGGCCGCGCCAGGCCGATGATCTCCGATCTGGTCAACCTGCGCCGCGACTCGGTGCTGCCGCTGGACAGCAAGGTCGAGGACCCGGTGGAGATCTATATCGGCGACCGGCTCATCGCCCGGGGCGAATTGCAGGAGATGGACGACCAGAGCGGCCGCCTCGCCGTGCGCCTCACGGAAGTGGCAGACATGTCGAATGGCGTCTGACAGCCGGCATATCCAACGCGCCGCCGTCCTGATCGCCGCTGTCCTCGCCCTCGCCTGGGCGGGGCCTGCGGCGGCGCAGCAGGTGGCGATCGATCTCGGCGGCGAGGGCTCGCTGACCCTGCGCACGGTGCAGCTGTTCGCGCTGGTCACGGTGCTGAGCCTCGCCCCGGCGATCGCCATCATGGTCACCTGCTTTCCCTTCGTGGTGACGGTGCTGTCGATCCTGCGCCAGGCCATCGGCGTGCAGCAGGCGCCGCCCAACATGATGATCGTCAGTCTGGCGCTGTTCCTGACCTATTTCGTCATGGAGCCGGTGTTCCGCGCCGCCTGGGAAACCGGGCTGGCGCCGCTGCTCGACGAAAAGATCGATGTGATCACGGCGTTTGACCTGATCATCAAGCCGTTCCGCGTGTTCATGGAGGCCCGCGTGAGCCCCGACACGCTGTCGGCCATGCTGGAGGTGTCGCCGAGCCGCGACGCCGCCGGCGGGGAGGCGCCGCTGTCGGTGCTTATCCCCTCCTTTCTGCTCAGCGAGATCCAGCGCGCCTTCGAAATCGGCTTTCTGGTGTTTCTGCCGTTCCTGCTGATCGATCTGGTGGTGGCCTCGATCCTCATGTCCATGGGCATGCTGATGGTGCCGCCCGCGGTGGTCTCGCTGCCATTCAAGCTGGCGTTCTTCGTGGTCGCAGACGGCTGGACCCTGCTGGCAAGCGCCCTGGTGCGGGGATACGGAACATGAGCGATGCAATGACCACCACTGGGCCGGCCCCCGAGGCCGACGGCGCGCATCTGGCGCTGCCCGGCCCCGGCGGGCCCGGGCCGGAGCGGCTGACGCCGTCGGAAAAGGCCGCCATCGTCATCGTGGCGCTGGGGCCGGAGGTGTCCTCGGAGCTGCTGCGCGAGATGGGCGAGGTCTCGGTGCGCCGATTCGCCCGCGCCGTCAGCAACATGCGCCAGATTCCGCGCGAAACGGTCGAGAAGGTGCTGATCGAATTCCTTGCCGTGCTCGGCGACGACATGACCGTGCGCGGCGGGTCGGACGCGGCGCGCCGGTTTCTCGGCAAGATGATGGACGGCGAGGCGCTGTCGCGGATTCTGGAGGATCTGGACAGCCGCGGCGGCCGCTCGCTCTGGACCAAGCTGTCCGAAGCCGCCGACGCGCCCTTCGCCGCCTGGCTGCAGACCGAGCACCCGCAATTGGCCAGCGTCATCCTTTCCCGCCTCAGATCCGATCAGGCGGCGCGGATTCTCGAACGGCTGGAGAACGGTTTCGCGCAGGAGGTGGTGCTGCGCATGAGCCGCATCGCCACCATCGACCCCAAGGCCATGGATCTGATCACCCGGGTGATCGAGCGCGATTTCGTCTCCGCCATGGCCCGCACCCAGGGCGCGCGCAAGCCCTCGGAAATGATCGCCGGCCTGCTGAACCACGTGTCCGGCGCCTCGCGCGAGGATCTGCTGAGGCATATGGACGAGGTGGACCCCAAGCTGTCCCAGGATGTGCAGCGGGTGATGTTCACCTTCGCCGACATCTCCAGCCGCGTGTCCGCGCGCGACATCTCGCTGGTGGTCAAGGCGGTCGAGGAACCGGTCCTGCTGGCCGCGCTGAAAACCGCGAAGGTCGCCGGCGACGCCACGGTGGATTTCTTCCTCGGCAACATCTCCAAACGCCTGTCCGAACGCCTCATCGAGGATATCGACGCCATGCCGGAACCCAGCCGCAAGGAAGGCGAGGCCGCGCAGGCCGAGCTCATCCAGGGCATTCAGGCGCTGGTCAAGGCCGGGGAGATCAAGCTCATCGAGGTGGAATCCGACGACGACTGACCACGGCCCGGCGCGCATGGCGGCGCATTCGCGTCAGGCGGCGGTCCCGGGCGCCGGTCGCGCGGGGCTGGCGACGCCGAACGTCCTGGCGGCGAAAACCGGGTAGGGATCGGCGATCAGCGTCGCAACCTCGCCCCGGATCAGCGCCAGCGCATCGGCGTCGGGGCGCGGGGTCTCCGGCACGATCTGCGGCGCATCGAAATCGAACCCGGTCCGGTCGCGCACCTCCTCGACCGTCACCCCCGGATGCGTCGACCGCAGGCGGAACCGGCCTTTCCGGCGATCGAACCCCATGACGCAAAGTTCGGTGACCAGCGCATGGGGGCCGCCGGGGCGATGCACCTCCGGCGGGCTGACCCCGGGCGAGGTGACGAAATCGACCATTTGCGGAAACACCCGCCGGGAATGCTCCTCGTGAAACAGGATCACCCGGGGGGCGAGAAAATACAGATAGGCCGAGCCGAAAGCCCCCGACCAGCGCACATCCATCTTCGGATAGGCGCCGATGCCCGTGAGGTTGATGTTGGCCTGCCCGTCGATCTGCCCGCCGGACAGAAAAAACGCGTCCACCCGCCCCTGCGCCGCCTGATCGAAGATCTCCACGCCGCCATCCGAACGGTAGCGCGGCAGGTCGCAGCCGATGATGGAGACCCGCGCGCCCTCGCGCAGCCCGGTGAGGATCGCCGCCGCGCCGGGGATCGGCGACAGCACGCCGACGGCGATATGGCCGCAGCCCGACAGCAACCTGGCGATGACGTTGATCAGCAGCTCCTCGCGACGAAGGCCGCCCGCGGCGTCAGGCGCAGGGCCGGACACCGGACCGGACATCTGGCCGGGCGCAGGGCCGGGTTTCGGGCCGAGTTTCGGGCCGGGTTTCGGGCCGCTCACGCCGCCGCCTCGCGATCCAGCACCCATTGCGCCAGGTAATCGTCGAACGCCCCCGCGTCGCGCGACGCCTTGGCGTAAAGCCGGTGATGCGCATCGTCCCGCCCGTAGCGCCCGGGCATCGCGGTCGGCCAGGCGCCGTTCACCGCTTCGGCCACGCCGCCCACATAGATGCCGCTCACCAGATTGGCGGCGCGGCGCGGATCTTCGGCGAGGCTGGTCTCGACGATCCGCTCCGCCGTCGCCAGAGTCGCGTGCGCGGCATGGGCCAACAGTTTCAGATCGTGGCGCGCGCCGACCCAGAGATTGCCCTGCCGGTCCGCCAGCTCCACATGCATCAGCGCCACATCCGGGCGGATCGGCGGCATCGCCACCACCGGATCGCCGGGCGCGAACGGGTTGTCGACAATCTGAAAATCCCCGCGCCGCGCCAGCATGTCCGAGCCGATCAACCCGCGGATCGTCACGAAGGGCTGGCCTTTCTCGCCGCCCTGCAACCCGGCATAGACCGCCGGGCAGGTGGAATCGCTGAGCGCCACGCGCCCCTCGCGCACCGCCGCCGCGAATCGCCCTGCAGGGCCGAATTCGCCCAGCGAGACCCCGGCGGTCTCGATCGCCGCCACCGCGCCGCCGCCGATCAGCAGGTCGGCGGCCATGGCGCCGGTGGGCACGGTCAGCAGCCGCAGGTCGCGCGCGCCCCGCCGGATCAACGCGCGGACCAGCGCCATGGGCGCGGCGGGATCCTTGGCCAGCGCCGCCGCGGCGCCGTCAGGGACCAGCGCCGCCAGCGCCTCGACGCTCTCGCATGTCCGGAAATTCATTGGCGGGTCTCCCGTTTGCCAAGCGCCCGGCGCAGCATAGCGCGGCGGGCGCGGCGCGCAAATCCTCGTCTTCGCGGCGCGACGCCGCCTTAACCCCTACCCTTGCGCCGGGAACAGCGGTATCGTCTGGCGCATGAGCGACTCCGATCTGGCCGAGGACCCGCCCACGCCCGCCGCCCAAACCCCGGCGCGGCGCAAGCAGCGCTATCATCATGGCGATCTGCGCTCCGCCCTGATCGCGGCGGGACGGCGGCTGGCGGAGGAGCACGGCGCCGAGGGCGTAACCTTCGCCGCCGCCTCGCGCCTTGCCGGCGTGTCGGCGACCGCGCCCTACCGGCATTTCCGCGACCGGGACGATTTCCAGGACCATGTCGCCGCCTCGGTCTTCGACGAGATCGCCGCCTGCATGCGTCAGGTGCGCAGCCGCCACCCCCGCGGCAGCTCCGAGACGCTGATCGCGCTCGGCAAGACCTATGTGGATTTCCACGCCGCGCATCCCAAGCTCTACGGCCTGCTCTGGGGCGACCCGGAATCCCGGGACGAGGACAGCGAAACCGCCGCCTGCGGCAGAAAATGCTTTGACTGCCTGATCGGCGCGATCGAGGACTGGCTCGCGGCGAATCCCGACGCGATCGCCCCCCCCGCGACCATCGCCGCGCCCATGTGGATGGCGGTGCACGGGCTGGCGAGCCTCGGCAATTCCAGGGCCTTCGCCTCGGTGGCGCCGGACATGACCCCGCATATGATGATCGAACTGACCGTGCCGCGCATCCTCGAAGGCGTGAAGGCGCGCGGGGTCCAGGGCAAGATCTGAACCGGCGCCAGGGGCGAAGCGCCAGGGGCGAGCGAGCCCCGCCCGTGATCCGCCTCCGATGCGGCGCAGCCGCGAGGGCCGGGCCCAACGGGAGGTCGCCCCGCAGGGGCGGCCGACGGGCGGGAGCCGCCCCCGGCCTTTCGACCCGCGCTCCCCGGCGAATTCGCGCGCCGGGCGCCGGGCAGGCGGTCGGCGGGCCGGAACGCCCTCCCCCCCCCGCCCGGGTCAGGCGCCCGGGTCAGGCGCCCGGGTCAGGCGCGCGCGGCTTGCGAATCCGCCGCCTGCGCCCGGCGCGGGACCAGCAGGCTGAACACCGGCGGCACGAAGTAGAAGCTGACCACGGTGGACAGCAGCACTCCTCCGGCGATCGCCATGGCGAAGGGCGGCCAGAACCCGCCGCCCGCCAGGATCAGCGGCAGGAATCCGCCGAAGGTGGTCACCGTGGTGGACACGATATGCCGGCTGGCGCCCACCACCACCTTGCGCATCGCCGCTCGATCGCCGCGCGCCGCCGCCGGGTCTTCCTGCATGCCGGTGATGAGGATGATCGCCGCGTTGATCGACACGCCGATGGAGCCGATCACCCCGATCAGCGCGGTGATGCCGAAGGGATACTGGAACACCGCCAGCGACAGCAGGCTGAGCCCCATGGACAGGCCCATCACCGCGAACCCGGCCAGCGACAGGCGGAACGAATTGAAGGTCAGCACGATGGTCGCCACCGTGCCCACGATCACCACGCCCAGCGTCGAGATCAGGTTGGCCACGGTGTCCTCGCGCGCATCCGAATCGCCGCCCCATTCGATGCGCACCCCCGGCGGCAGCCGCAGCGGGGTCTCGGCGAGCGCCGCCTGCAGGCCCTTCAGCGCCTCCTCGGGCAGCACCCCGCGGGTCAGGAACGCCTGCACGTTGTTGACGCGTTCGCCGTTGCGGCGGCTGATCGGGCTTTCCGAGGGGCTCAGCCGCACCGCGCCCAGCGCCGTCGCCGGGATGAGCTCGCCCTTCGGCCCAAGAATGTTGAGCGCCGCCAGCGCTGCGGGCGAGGCGCGCTCGCCTTGCGGCAGGATGACCCGCACCGGCAGCTCCTGCGTGCCCTCCAGCACCGAGCCGCCGGACACGCCGGTGGTCAGCGCCGCGAGCTGCCCGGCGATGTCATGAAGCCCGAGCCCCGCCAGCCGCGCCTTGTCCTCGTCGATCTCGAACACGTATTTCGGCGCGCCGCCCATCAGGTCGGCGCGGGTGTGGATCACCGCCGGCTGACGCGCCATCAGCGCGCGCGCCTCGTCGCCAAGCCGGCGCAGGACCTCCAGATCCGGGCCCACCAGGCGCATCTCGATCGGCGCGCTCACCGGCGGCCCCTGCACCAGACCGCGCACCAGCACCTGCGCCTCGGGGATCGCGCGGTCGAACGCGGCCTGCAATTGCGGGATCAGCGTTTCGGTGATCGCAGGGCCGTCGGTGCTGACCAGGGCCTCGGCGAAACTGGCGGTGCGGCGGCGGTCGGCCTCCATGTTGTAGTAGAAGGGCGGCGCGCTCTCGCCGATCACCCAGTCCACGCGGCGCACCCCATTCGCGGCGGCCAGCAGCGCGTCGATGCGGCGCGCCGTGGCCTCGGCGGCGCGGATCGAGGCGCCGTCGGGCAGCTTCGCCTGCACATGGAACTGGTCGCGATCGACGCCGGGAAAGAACTGCGCGGTCAGCGTCGGAAAGGCGGCGAAGCCCATCGCCGGCAGCGCCAGCGCCGCGGCGAGGGCCACCACGCGGTGGCGCAGGCTCATGTCGATGCTCCAGGCGAACAGCCGCCCGAAGGCGCCCCCCGACAGCCCGGCGGCGAGCATCCCGCGCCCCCCCAGCCCGCCCGGCAGCAGCAGCCCGGCCAGCGCCGGCGTGATGGTGAGCGCCACCGCCAGCGACGAAAACAGCATCACGATCACCGATATGGCGATCGCCCCGACGAAATCGCCCGCCGGCCCCGGCAGCGCCGCCATGGGCAGGAAGGCCAGCGCCGTGGTCACCGTCGAGGCCAGCAGCGGCACGGCGAGACGGCGCACGGATTCATCCACTGCGTCCAGCACCGCCATGCCGCCGATCAGACGTTTTCGAATCTCGTCGGTCATCACGATGGCCGCGTCCACCAGCAGCCCCAGCGCCACGATCAGCCCGGTCACCGACATCTGGTGGATGACGATGCCGGTTTCCTTGAGAATGGCGATCGACAGCATGGTGGTCAGCGGCAGCGCCAGCGCCACCACCACCGCCGCGCGCCAGCCCAGGGTCACGAACAGCACCGCCACCACCAGCCCGACGCCCATGGCGATGTTGACGCCAAGCGCCTTCAGGCGCGCCGCGGTGTAGGCGCTCTGGTCGAAGAACTGTTCCAGCTTCAGCCCGGCGGGCATGTCCACGGCTTGCGCGGCGGCCCGCACCCGGGCCATCCATTTGTCGACCTGCAGGTCGTCCTCCATGCGCGCGGCGATCAGCACCGCCGGGCGGCCCTCGGACCAGGCGAGGCTCTCGCGCGGGGCGCGTTCGGCGCGCGTCACCACGGCCACGTCGCCGACCCGCAGCGCCGCGCGCCCCGCCGGCGCGTTCGCGCCCTGGCGTCCGGCCACGCGCAGCGGCACGTCGCGCACCCGCGCCACGGCGTCGAATTCGCCCGCCACCTCCAGCAGGAAATCGCTGGTCTCGCCTGCCGCGCGCCCGGCGTTGACCTTGGCGTCGGCCTGCGCCAGGGCCGTCGCGATCGCCTGCGGGGTCAGGCCCAGCCCGGCGGCGCGCACGCCGTCGAGCGCCACGCGGATCTCCTCCTCGGCGGCGCCGTAGACATCGACGCGGCGGACGCCCGGCAGGGCGCGCAGCCGGTCGCGCAGCATCTCCGCATGGCGCGCCAGCAGCCCCGGCGACGGATCAGCCTGCGGGCGCGCGGTCAGCGAGAAGATCGCGGTGTAGGCCCCGGCGCGGTCGTTCTCGAATTCCGGGTCCGGCACGCCGGGCGGGAATTTCGCCGCCGCGTCGGCGAGCGCGTCGCGGATCTCCGACCAGGTGCGGTCGATCTCGGCGTCCGTGATGAAGGAGCTCAGCTCCACCCGCATGGCGCTGATCCCGGCGCTGGAGGTGGAGCTGATCTCCTTGATCTGCGGGATCTTGCGCAGTTCGGCCTCGATCTTCTCGGTCACCAGCGCCTCGACCCGCTCGGGCGAGGCGCCGGGGAAGGGCGTGGTGATGCCGGCGAAGATGTTGGTGATGGTCGGATCCTCCTGACGGCCGATGGTCAGGATCGCCGTGGCGCCCAGCGCCAGAATCATCAGGATGGCCAGCGCCAGCACCCGGCGTTCGCGCAGGAACAGCGTGGTCATCGCGAAACCGGCGCGCCGTCGATCGAGGCCACCAGCACCGGCTGCCTGGGCGCCAGCCGGTTGCCCCCGCCGGCGATCACCGTCGCGCCGTCGCGCAGGGTGCCCCGCACGAAGGCGCGGTCGCCGTCCAGCGCCACCACCTCCACCGCTTCGCGCCGGATTTCGCCGTCGATCGCCACCATCACCGACCACAGCCCCTTGCGCCCTTCGCTGAGCGCCGCCACCGGCAGCCAGCCGCCGGCGGCCGGGGTCCAGCGCGCGGCGCGCAGTTCGACGACCGCGCCCTCGAGGATCTCGGAGGCCCCGGGATCCGCGCCGCCGGTCAGGTCGAAGATCATGGTTTCGGTGCGCGTCGCCGGATCGATGTCGGGCACGCGCGCCGCCAGCCGCGCGGCGATCTCGCGCCCGTCGATCAGCAGGATCGGCGCCTCGCCCGCCGCGAAGCTCGCGGCCAGCCTGGCGGCAAGCCCCGGCGGCACGCCGATGCGCGCCTGCGGGCGGCGGTTTTCCTTGAGCAGCAGCACCGGCGCCCCGGCGCCCGCCACGTCGCCCTCATCGGCCATGCGCCGCGTCACCACCCCGTCGAAGGGCGCGCGCAGCAGGGTCTTGTCGCGGCGGATGTCGATCATGGCGAGGCGCGCGTCGATGGCGGCGGATTCGGCGCTCAGCGCCGCGACATTGAAGCGGGCGTCGTCATGGCGCGCGCGGCTGGCGGCGCCGCCCTCCACCAACTGGCGCTGGCGGTCCTCGATCAGGCGGGCCAGCGACAACCGCGCCTGCACCTGCGCGCGCTGCGCCGCGGCGACGGCGCGCTCGGCGCCAAGCAGCGCGTCGTCGAGCCGCGCCAGCGGCTGCCCGCGGCGCACTGCGCCGCCCTCCTCGACCAGCATTTCAACGATCAGCCCGCCGGCCTCGAAGGCCATGTCGGCGACGCGGCGCGCCTCCACCCGGCCGATGAACCGCGCCTGCGCGCGGTAGCCGGTCTCCAGCCGGAACCGCAGCGCCGCGACCTCCAGCGGCGGCGGCGCGACCGGGGCCGCGACATCCGCCGCGCGCATCCGCAGGGTTCCGACGCCGAACGCCGTGGCGCCGCCGATGATCACCAGCGCCAGCGCCCCCAACGCGATCCGCGTCAGGCGCGCCAGAATCGAGACGCCGGGACGACAGGCGGAATGACGGTCGGGCATCGGCGCGCTCGCTGATCTGAAGGGGCGGGACTCGCTGCGTGGAATCGCATGTTACGCCTGCTAACATATGTTAGCAGACGTAACATGCAACCCGGAACCGCGAAATTCGCGCTTGCGGACGGGCGCCGGGCGCCGATTGCGGCTAGAGCGCGCGCCCGTTGCGCCGCAGCGGCCCGGCGATCCGCTCCACCCGGATCACGTAGAGCGTGCACAGCACCGCCCCGATCGCCGTCGCCAGCATCATCAGCAGCAGCGGGTAGGGTCCGGTCTCGGGCCCCAGCAGCGCGCCGGTGGTCGCCGACAGCCCGGCGCCGCCGCCGATCATCAGCGCCCCCCCCAGCCCCGAGGCGCTGCCCGCAAGATGCGGGCGCACCGACAGGAACCCGGCCATGGCGTTGGGGATGGTCAGCCCGTTGCCCACGCCGACGAACATCACCGGCCCGAACAGCGCCAGCGGATGCACGACTCCGACGGCGAACAGCAGGTTGGACGCGATCATCGCCGCGCCGGTGAGCAGCGCCCCCGCGAACATCATCCGGTTGATGCCGATGCGCCCGGAAAACCGGCCCGAAATGAAATTCCCCATCATGTAGCCAGTGGCGATGAAGCTGAAATAGAAGCCAAGCTCGGCCGGGGCCATGCCCAGCACGCTGCTCGCCACGAAGGGCGCGCCGCCGAGAAAGGCGAAAAACGACCCCGAGGAGAACGCGCAGACCAGCGCGTAGCCCCAGAAGCGGCGGGAGCGGAACAGTTCGGGATAGGCGCGCAGCTGTTCGGCGATGCTGGCGGAGGCGTGGGCGTTGGTCTCGCCCAGATCGGCCCAGGCCAGCGCCAGCACCGCCACGCCGAACAGCGCCATGCCGATGAAATTGGCGCGCCAGTCGAACAGCTGTTCCAGCAGGCCGCCGAGCATGGGCGACAGCATGGGCACCACCGCCATGCCCATGGTCAGGTAACCGATCATGCTTGCCGCCCGACCGTCGGAATAGCGGTCGCGCACGATGGCGCGCGACAGCACCATCCCCGAGGCCACCGCCGCCTGCAGGGCGCGAAACGCCAGGAAGGTCTCGATGTCCGGGGCCAGCACGCAGCCGGCGCTGGCGGCGACGAACAGCGCCATGCTCCACAGCAGCACCGGGCGGCGGCCGTATCGGTCCGACAGCGGCCCGATGAACAATTGCAGCAGCCCGGTGACCGCCAGATAGCCGGAGACCGAGAGCTGCACCACCGCGTATTCGGTCTCGAACCACGCGGCCATGCCGGGCAGCGAGGGCAGGAACATGTTCATCGACAGCGCCGAAAGCCCGGCGACCAGCACCAGCGTCGCCATGTGCGGCGGCGAGCGTCGGTCGAGAAATCGGCGCGCCGACGCGGGCTCGGGCGCTGAGTCGGGAGAATCTTTCATCCTCAGCGTCTAGACCCGCAGCGCGCCCGCGTCCATGGCAAGGCGGCCAATCGCCCTTGGCCATCGCGGCGTCGCCAGTGCTAGCCTGCGCGCCGGACGCCTAGCCCCGGAGCCGAGCCATGACCCAGCCCCCCGAAGCCGCAGCGCAAGATTTCGACTACGTCATCGTCGGCGCCGGCACGGCGGGCTGCCTGCTCGCCAACCGCCTGAGCGCCGACCCCGGCAACCGGGTGCTGTTGCTGGAGGCCGGGCGGCGCGACGACTATCACTGGATCCACATCCCCGTGGGGTATCTCTACTGCATCGGCAATCCGCGCACCGACTGGATGTATCGCACCGCCCCCGAGGCCGGGCTGAACGGGCGCGATTTGCTGTATCCGCGCGGCAAGGGGCTGGGCGGCTGTTCGTCGATCAACGGCATGATCTACATGCGCGGACAGGCGCGCGATTACGATGGCTGGGCCGAGGCGACCGGCGATCCGGGCTGGACCTGGGCCAGCAGCCTGCCGGATTTCAAGCGCCACGAAAGCCATTTCCGGCTGGACGACGGCGCCGACCCGCGATCGGGCAACGCCCGGTTTTCGGATTTCCATGGCGGGGACGGCGAGGTCCGCGTCGAAAAGCAGCGCCTGAGCTGGCAGATCCTCGAGGCCTTCGAGGCGGCGATGGTCGAAACCGGGGTGGCGCGCTGCGACGATTTCAACGCCGGCGACAATGCCGGGGTCGGATATTTCGACGTCACCCAGCGCAACGGCTGGCGCTGGAACGCCGCGAAGGCGTTTCTGCGCCCGGCGCGGCGCCGGGCCAACCTGACGATCTGGACCGGGGCGCAGGCGGAAAGGCTCTGCATCGCGCCCGGTCCGGATGGCGCGCTGCGCTGCGACGGGGTGGAGGTGGCGCGCGGCGGCCGGCGCCTGCGCGTGGGCGCGACGCGCGAGGTGGTGCTGAGCGCCGGGGCCGTCGCCTCGCCGCTTCTGCTGCAGCTTTCGGGCGTCGGGCCGGGGGATCTGCTGCAGCGCAACGGCGTTGCGGTGGCGCTGGACCTGCCCGGCGTCGGGGCCAATCTGCAGGACCACCTGCAGATCCGCGCGGTCTACAAGGTGACGGGCGCCAGAACCCTGAACCGGATCGCGGCGACGCTGTGGGGCAAGGCGGCGATCGGGCTGGAATACGCGCTGTTTCGCAGCGGGCCCATGAGCATGTCGCCCTCCCAGCTTGGCGCCTTCACGCGGTCCGATCCGGGCCGCCCGCACGCCAATCTGGAATATCACGTGCAGCCGCTCAGTCTGGACGCCTTCGGCGAGCCGCTGCATGATTTTCCGGCCATCACCGTGAGCGTCTGCAACCTCAACCCCACGAGCCGCGGCGTGGTGGAGATCACCGGCCCGGATTTCGACGCGCCCCCGCGCATTGCGCCGAACTACCTGTCCACCGACGAGGACCGGCGCATCGCGGCGCAGAGCCTGCGCCAGATCCGCGAGATCATGGCGCAGCCGGCGCTGGCGCCCCATGCGCCCGAAGAATGGAAACCCGGGATCGAACACCAGAGCGACGCGGCGCTGACGCGGGTCGCCGGGGACATCGCCTCGACGATATTTCATCCTGCGGGCACGACCCGGATGGGGCGCGCGGACGACCCGGGCGCGGTGCTCGATCCGCGCCTGCGGCTGCGCGGCGTCGCCGGGCTGCGGGTGGCGGATGCGGGCGTGATGCCCGATATCACCAGCGGCAACACCAACGCGCCGGTGATGCTGATCGCGGAGAAGGCGGCGGGGTTCATTCTGGCGGACCGGGATGGCGGAAACTGACACTGCCGCGCCCGAAACGGCCCGCGCCACGGCCCGACTGAGCCGCCGGGGACGGCTCCCGCCCGTCGGCCGCCCCTGCGGGGCGGCCTCCCGTTGGGCCCGGCCCTCTCGGCTGCGCCGCATCGGGGCGCCTGCGGCGGGCTTTTCACGCCGGGTGCGGGGGTCAGATCTCCGCCCAGCCCTCGGCGGTTTTCAGGCGGTGGCGGATCGGGTTGGCGCGGCCAAGGGTCTGTTCGATGAAGCAGCCCTTGCGGGCGGTCGCCACCAGGTTTTCGATTTTTTCGCGCGGCTCCGGGCTGTCGATGTCCACGTCGATCGCAAAGCTTTTCGGGGCGGTTTCGTAGGTTTCGCCGGTGGCCTGCCAGTCCCATTCGACGCGCACATGCACGTTGAGATCGTCGAGCCGCACCCCGAGACGTTTGGCGAAGGCGCGAATCTGGGTCATCACGCAACCGGTGAGCCCGGCGGTGAACAGCGCCAGCGGCGGCGGGGCGGTGGCGTCGCCGCCGTGAAAGGCGCCCTCGTCGGTGGCCAGCGCGAAGCTTTCGCGCCAGGGCTGGACCATGGTCACGTCGAGTTCGTTGCGCATTTTGCCGACCGCCTTGCCGGCGCAGTCGAAGCGCACGACGGCGCGCCGGGGGCCGGGATCCTCGGTCATCGCCTCAATCCTCGAAGATGGCGACGGCGCGCACGAAACCCGCCGAGGCCCGCTTGATCTTGAACGGAAAGCAGGAGATTTCGAACCCCGTCGCGGGCAACTGATCCAGATTGGCGAGCTTTTCCATGTGGCAGTAGCCGATCTCCATGGAGGCGCGGTGACCCTCCCAGATGATCGCCGGGTCGTGGGTCTCGGCCCATTTCCGCGCGGTGTGCACGAAGGGCGCATCCCAGGACCAGGCGTCGGTGCCGGTGACCCGCACGCCGCGCTCCAGCAGGTGCAGCGTCGCCTCGCGCCCCATGCCGCAGCCCGAGGCCACGTAGTCGGGGCGCCCGTATTTCGCCCCGGCGGCGGTGTTGACCACGACGATGTCGAGCGGCTGCAGGTCATGGCCGATGCGGGCGAGTTCGGCCTCGACCTCCGCCGCGCTGACCAGATGCCCGTCGGGCAGATGCCGGAAATCCAGTTTCACGCCCGGATTCAGACACCAGTCCAGCGGCACTTCGTCGATGGTGATGGCGCGCTCGCCATGGTTCATGGTGGAGTGGTGGTGATAGGGCGCGTCCAGGTGGGTGCCGTTATGGGTGGAGACGTTGAGTTTCTCCACCGCCCAGCCCTCGCCGCCGGGCAGGTCCTCGGGTTTCAGGCCGGGAAAGAACATGGCGATCTGCGCCGCGGTCTGGGCGTGGCCGAAATATTCGATCTCGGGCAGCGCCATGGGCGGATCCGAGGCGATGTCGCTTTCCAGCGCGTTGGAGATGTCGACGAAACGGCGGGTCATGGCGGCTCCTTCCAGTGATCAGCGGCCCGGCTGGGCGTCTTTCGGGGTCATCGGCCCAGCAGGCCGACGGCGAGGGACGGGAAAACCAGGATCAGCGCCAACGCGGCCAGCATGATCAGCGCGAACGGCGCGGCGCCCTGAAAAATCTGGCCCAGCGTGATGGAGTCATCCTCCAGCGTCGACTTGATCACATAGACCGAGATGCCGAAAGGCGGGGTCAGCAGGCCGATTTCCACCGCGATCACCGTGACGATGCCGAACCAGATCAGGTCCACCCCCATGCCCCGCGCCACCGGCAGCATCAGCGGCACCAGAATCAGCATGATCGACGAGGAATCCAGGATCATCCCCAGCAGCACCACCACGAGGATGTAGCTCAGCATCATCCCCCAAAGCCCCAGATCGGCGTCGCTGACCAGCTGTCCGAACCCCGCCGGGACCCCCGAAAACGCCAGCATCCGCGCATACATCTGCGCGGCGATGATCAGGAAGCAGATCGAGGCGGTGACCAGCCCGGTTTCCTTCAGCGCCCGCCCGAAGCCGCGCAGGCTGAGCGTGCGCTTCAGGAACCCGATCAGCAGCGCGCCGATTGCGCCCACGGCCCCGGCCTCGACCGGGGTGAACAGCCCGCCATAGATGCCCCCGAGCACAAGCAGGATCAGCGCCGCGATCGGGCCGCCTTTCGCCAGCATCCGCCGCGGGCCGAGGCGGCGCGCGGCCTGCCGGTCGGGGCGCCCGGCGAATCCCGGCCAGAAGGCGGTCATGGCCCAGACGCCGATCGCGAACATCAGCGCCAGCAGCAGCCCCGGCACGATGCCGGCGATGAACAGGTCGCCGACGCTTTGTTCGGTGAGGATGCCGTAGAGGATCAGCAACAGGCTCGGCGGGATCAGCATGCCCAGCACGCTCGACCCCGCGACCACGCCCACGGCGAAGCGGGGCGCGTAGCCGTGGCGGATCATTTCGGGCACGGCCACCCTTGTGAACACCGCCGCCGAGGCGATGGAGATGCCGGTGATCGCCGCGAAGATGGCGTTGGCGCCCACGGCGCCGATGCCGAGCCCCCCGGTGAGCCGCCCGAACAGCGAATTGGCGACCTCGAAGGCGTCGCGCCCGACCCCGGCCTCGAAAACCACGAACCCCATGAGCACGAACAGCGGCACCACGCCGAAATAATAGGACGCGATGGAATCGCTCGCCGCCAGCGCCAGCAGCTTGCCGGCCAGCAGCGCGTTGCCCTTGATCGCCCAGACGCCGAGAAAACTGCACAGCATCAGCGCGATGGGCACGTAGAGCCCCGAGAACACCAGCGCCGCCATGCCGCCGAGCGACAGCAAGCCGATGTCAAAGGCGCTCATGACGCGCGGCCCGGCGGGCGGCGCAGCCGGGCCGCCGCGCGCAGGATCCGGGCGGCGAACTGGGCGATCAGCAGGGCGCAGCCGATCAGCAGGATCAGCTTCACGGGCCAGACCGGCGCGGTGAAATCGCCGATGGCCCCGACGAAGCTGTCGCGCCGCCAGGATTTGAAGAACAGCGGCAGGCTGGCGGTGAGGATCAGCCCGATGACGCCGAGCGCGATCAGATCGAACAGCATCTCCAGCGCCGCCGCCGCGCGCGGGGTTCTGGCGCGCAACAGCCCGAGCAGGATCTCGGCGCGGGTCAGGCGGCCCGATCGCATGGCCTGCGGGATCTGCAGGAACACGATGGCGACGATGGACAGGGTCACCAGCTCCGGCACCCCGGAGATCGGCGCGCCGAACGCCGTGCGCCCGATCACGTCGGCGCCGATCAGCAGCATCAGCGCAAGAATCAGCAGCGACCCCAGCAAGTTGAGCAGCGCCGTCACCCCGTCGAGCGCGCAAGTCAGCGCCCCCGCGACGCCCGGCGCGCGTTTCAGCGCGCCGGGCGGCTGTTTTTCGCCGTGCGGAAAGTCGAGCGGGTCGAGCATGGTCTCAGGCCCCGGATCCACACGAAACCGTCACTCCTTGTCCCAGTCGCGCAGCGGCGTGGCGCCGGCCTTGCGCATCTCGTCCATGTAGAGCGACAGCACCTCGCTGCCATTCTGCCCGGCGGCGTCCAGTTTCGCCGCCCAGACTTTCGCCGCGTTGTCCATGCCCATGGCCCAGGCCCTGCGCATCTCGGGGCTGGCGTCGGTGATCGTGGCGCCTTTCTCGGCCATCACCTTGAAGGCGAGATCGACGAAGGCGGCGAGATCCTCGTGATAGGCCTTGCGATAGGCGTCGGCGCCGACGACCAGCGCGTCGCGGACCACCTTGGGCAGGCCTTCCCACCAATCCTTGTTGGCGGCGATCGACCCGGAATACTGCGCGCCGAGCCCGACGCGGGTGATGTAGGGCGCGACCTCGTAGAGCTTGCCGGGCAGCGCGGCGGAGGCGAAGACGATGACGCCGTCGTAAACCCCGGTCTTCATCTCGTTGTAATAGGTGGTGAGGTTGCCCGAGACCCCGACCGCCCCCGTCCCCGACAGCCAGTTGATCGCCGGCCCCGGCGCGGCGATCTTGCGCCCCTTCAGGTCGGCGAGCGAACTGACCGGGAAATTGGTCATCAGCAGGTAGTCGTCGATGCCGATCGGCCCGCCCACATAGACCAGGTTGTATTCGTCATAGATGGCGATCATGCGCGGGTCGGTGCGCTGCAGCCGGTCCATCAGCGTGTTCACCGCGATCGGGTCGTCGGACACGAAGGGGGTGTAATAGGTGACGTTCTGCACCGTCAGCTTGGCGGGATCGAACAGCGACGACACCGTGCCCAGTTCGGCAAGGCCCTCCTCGACGGTTTCCAGCTCCTCGCCGACCCTGGCGATGGCGCCGCCGTATTGTTCGGAAAACCGCATCGTGTAGCCCGTGCCCGCGAGCGTCTCGTTCACCGTGGGGATGAACGCCTTGGGGAACATCTTCACCCAGCGGAACACCGGCGGGTGGCCGGCGACGATGGTGGCCTGGATCTCCTCGGCCAGCGCCGGGGCGGCGAGCGCCAGCGCCAATGCGGGCGCGAGCAGGGTTTTCAGGGCGGTCTTCGGCGTCATGGCATGTCCTCTCCCGTTGGTGCGGGGCGCGCGGCCCCCTTGGTCCGGTTCTCCGGCCTTGCGTCGCGGCCTCCCGATCCGCCATTGGCGGCGTCAGGCCTGCTCCTCGCGCCCGCCGGCAAGCCCGGCGACGCCCGCGGCGGCGAAGCGGGTGATGGCGGCGAGCGTGGCGTCGATGTCTTCCTCCGCCGGCGGGCGGTCCGCGTCGTCGCCCATCAGGCGTTCGGCGCGCCCGGTGCGGCCCATGGCCGAGACCAGCACCCCGATGGCCAGCAGATAGCCGCGCGCGGCGGCGGCCTGGCTCAGGCGCGGCTCCGCCCGGCGGATCGCGGCGATGAAGCGCCCGGCGATGCGGTCGTAGAGCCGCGCCACCAGCGCCTGATCCCGGGGGCCGCCATTGGCCATGTTGGCGAGAATGCGCGCATAGGCGCGCCCGCCGCTTTCCGAGGCCAGCGCCGGGCGGAACAGCGCGTCGAAGATCTCCGGCAGCGACGGATCGCCCAGCGCATCCAGCGCCGCGTCGCGCGCGGCGTTGATGGCGTCGGCGCGGCGATGCACGACGGCTTCGTAAAGCTTTCCCTTGGCCCCGAAATGATAGTGCAGCAGCCCTTGCGCCACGCCCGCGCGCGCCGCGATGTTGCGCATCGAGGCCCCGGCGAAGCCCGAATCGGCGAATTCCCGCTCGCCGGCGTCAAGGATGCGGTCCTTGGCCTGGCGTTCCCTGGCCTGGCCTTCGGGGGGCCGCGATATCGGCGCCGGGTTTTGCGCAGCCTGGGTCATGGGGCCATGATAACGCCCTGACTGGTCGATCAGTCAATAGCTGATCCGCGCAGGTCAGTTCATGGTTTCTTTCACCCTGAAGTTCAGGCGCAGCTTGGCGCCCCAAAGGCTTCAGAGGCGCAATGCCTGCCGGGCGAAAGGATTTTCAACCGACTCGCATACGGCGCCGACAACCGAACGCGCCGGGGATGCGCAAGCTTCGGGGGCGACGCGCGAAATCGAAGTCGCCGGGCCACGCGGGGCGGCCGGCGCGCCCGGACAGCGCAGGACCCGGGCGAAGCGAATCAACGAGGCCGATTCATTCCGCCCGGTCCTCGCGCCGCCCCAGCAGGGCGCCCAGCAGTTCCGGCTCGTCGATCAGCCCCACCGCCTCGCCGTCGCGCTCCACCACCATGGTCGCGGGGTTTCCGGCCCGCAGCGCCATGACCTCGCGCACCCGCATGCGGGCCGGGACCATGGCCGGCGCGGCTCCGTCCCGGGCCTGACCCGGGACCGCCGCGCCGTTCAGCGGGCGCATCACGTCCTCGGCGCGCAGCACGCCCATGGGGTTCATGTGGGCGACGAAATCCTCGACATAGTCGTTGGCCGGCGCGCGCACGATGTCCTGCGGCGCGCCGCATTGCACGATGCGCCCGCCCTCCATGATGGCGATGCGATCGCCAAGCTTGAAGGCCTCGTCCAGATCGTGGCTGACGAAAATGATGGTGCGCCTGAGGTTCTTCTGCAGGTCCAGCAATTCATCCTGAAGCCGCGTGCGGATCAACGGGTCCAGCGCCGAGAACGGTTCGTCCATCAGCAGGATCGGCGCCTCGGTGGCGAAGGCGCGGGCCAGGCCGACGCGCTGCTGCATGCCGCCCGACAGCTCGCTCACCCTGCGCTCGGCCCAGTCGGTGAGCCCGACCATTTCGAGCTGCGCGCGGGTTCTGGCCTCGCGCTCCGCCTTCGGCATGCCGGCGAGTTCAAGCCCGAGGCCGACATTGTCCGCCACGTTGCGCCAGGGCAGCAGGCCGAATTGCTGGAACACCATGGCGATGCGGCTGAGCCGCATCCGCCGCAAGGTCTTTGAATCGGCGGCGGTGATGTCGGTCATGGCGCGGTCGCCGCCGACCTGCGCGTCGCCGCTCATGGCGTCGCTCACCAGCACCCGCCCGCGCACCACCGGGTTCAGCCCGTTGACCGCGCGCAGCAGCGTCGACTTGCCCGACCCCGACAGGCCCATGAGCACGAGGATCTCGCCCTCCTCGACCTCCAGCGAACAGTCATGCACGCCGAGCACCTGCGAGGTGGCGGCCTGGATCTCCGCCCGCGACTGGCCCGCATCCATCAGCGGCAATGCGGCGGCGGGGTCGGCGCCGAACACGATGTTGACCGCGTCGAAAATCACCGCCTTGGGCCGGATCGAGGTCATTGCCCGTCTCCTTCGCCGTTGTCGAGCCGCAGCATCCGGTCGAGCATGATCGCCACCACCACGATGATGAAGCCGGATTCAAAGCCCAGCGCGGTGTTGACCTGGTTGAGCGCCCGCACCACCGGCACGCCCAGCCCGTCGGCGCCCACCAGCGCCGCGATCACCACCATGGACAGCGACAGCATGATGGTCTGGTTCAGCCCGGCCATGATCTGGGGCAGCGCGTAGGGCAGTTCGACCTTCCAGAGCTTCTGCGATCCGGTGGCGCCGAAGGCCTCGGCGGCCTCGAGCAACGGCTTGGGGGTCGACGAGACGCCCAGATGGGTCAGCCGGATCGGCGCCGGCAGCACGAAAATCACCGTGGCGATCAGCCCCGGGGTCATGCCGATGCCGAAGAACACGATGGCCGGGATCAGATAGACGAAAGTCGGCAGGGTCTGCATCAGGTCGAGCACCGGGCGCATCCAGGCGTAAAGCTTGGGGCGGTGCGCCACGGCGATGCCGATGGGCACCCCCACCGCCATGCAGACCACGCAGGCCGACAGCACCAGGGTGAGGCTTTCGGTGGTTTCCTCCCAATAGCCCTGATTGAGGATGAACAGGAAGCCGAACAGCACCAGCAGGCAGGTTTTCCACGACCGCTGCAGCGCCCAGGTCAGCGCCACGAACACCGCGATGACGATCAGCGGGTGCGGCGTCTGAAAGATCCACAGCAGGGTGTCGATCAGGGAGTCCAGCATCAGCGCCAGCCCGTCGAAGAACCACTCGCCGTTGTCCTGCAGCCAGTCGAAGACGTCGCGCGCGATCTTGCCCACGGGAATTTTGTTATCGGTCAGCCAGTCCATCGGCGGTTTCTCCGTTTCCAGCAGGGCGGATCCCGATCCGCCAGTGGCGGCGGTCGCGGATCGGGGTCCGCCCTGCGGGGGTCAGCGCGGGTTCAGAGGCCCAGCGCCCCCTTGACCGCGGCCATGGCGTCGCCGCCGTCCAGCGTCGTCACCCCGGCCAGCCAGCCGTCGAGCACGCCCGGATTGGCCTTCAGCCATGCGGCGGCGGCGTCGTTGGCCTCCTCGCCGTCATTGAGGATCGCGCTCATGATCTCGTTCTCCATGGCCAGCGAGAAGGTCATGTTGTCAAGCAGCTTGCCCACGTTCGGGCAGTCCTCGACGAAACCGGCGCGGGTGTTGGTGTAGACCGTGGCGCCGCCCAGATTGGGGCCGAACCAGTCATCGCCGCCGGTGAGGTAGGTCATGTCGAAATTGGCGTTCATCGGGTGGGGCTCCCACCCCAGGAACACGATCGGCTTGCCGCGCTTGGACAGCCGCTTCACCTGCGCCAGCATCCCCTGTTCGGAGCTTTCGGCGACCTCGAAGCCCTTCAGCCCGAAGGCGTCCTGCTCGATCATGTCCATGATCAGCCGGTTGCCGTCATTGCCCGGCTCGATGCCGTAGATCTTGCTTTTCAGCGCGTCCGCATGGCCGGCGATGTCGGCGAAATCCCTGATCCCGAGATCCGCCGCGACCTTGTTGACCGCCAGCGTGTATTTCGCGCCCTCCAGATTGGCGCGCAGGGTCACGACCGAGCCGTCGTCGCGATAGGGGGCGATGTCGCCCTCCATGGTCGGCATCCAGTTGCCGAGGAAAACGTCGATGTCGCCGGCCTTCATCGAAGCGTAGGTGACCGGCACCGACAGCACCTTGACGTTCACGTCATAGCCGAGCGCGCTCAGCACGTTGTGGGCGGCCGCGGTGGTGGCGGTGATGTCGGTCCAGCCCACGTCGGCGAAGGTCACGGCCTTGCATTCGGCGACGGCCTGCCCGGCCATGGCCGCGGCGGCGATGAGACCGATTGCGGAGATTTTGAGGGGTTTCAACGGATTGGTCCTCCTGTCTGCGGGTTTCGTGGGGCCGTTTGGCGTTTTTTCTTGATTGACGGATCAATTAAAAACAATAATCCTGCCGGAAATCAAGCGTTCAGTTGCACCCGAAACGAGGCCGGCCATGCCCAAAGTCGGAATGGAGCCCATCCGCCGCGCCGCGCTGATCGACGCCACCATCGCCGAAGTGGGCGCGCAGGGCTCGCTCGACGTGACGGTCAGCCGGATCGCCGGGCGGGCCGGGGTCTCGGCGGCGCTGGCGCATCACTATTTCGGCGGCAAGGAACAGATCTTTCTGGCCGCCATGCGCCATATCCTCACCCGCTTCGGCCAGCGCGTGCGCGAGGAAACCGCGCCCCGCCCGGGCCGGCCCGCGACGCCGCTGACCCGGCTGCACGGCATCGTGCGCGCCAGCTTCGGCCAGGACCAGTTCGAGGATTCGGTGATCTCGTCCTGGCTCGCCTTCTACGCGCTGGCGCAGAATTCCCCGGGCGGGGCGCGGCTGCTCAACGTCTACACCCGGCGCCTGCGCTCCAACCTGCTGAGCAATCTGCGCCCGCTGGCCGGGGAGGCGCGCGCCAGAACCATCGCCGAGGGCATCGCGGCGCTGATCGACGGGCTCTACATCCGCCACGCGCTCAACGCCGGGGCGCGGGACCGCCGCGCGGCGCAGGCGCTGGTCATGGACTACCTGACGCTCAGCCTGACGCCGGAGGCGCGGAGGTGAGCGGCGCGCCCCCGGATCGCTGCAAGAAAGACCGCATGGACCTGAACCAGCTGGAGGACTTCCGGCGATCCCCGAAAGGAAAATGATGCGCGCGCAACCCGAAGCCTCGCATTTCATCGCCGGCCGCTTCGCGGAAGATCCCGCCGGCGCCGTCATCGACGTGATCTATCCCGCCACCGGCGAGGTCATCGCCCGGGTGCATTCCGCCACCCCGGCGATCATCGCCCGGGCGGTGGAAAGCGCGCGCGCCGCGCAGGCCGACTGGGCCGCGCGCCCGCCGACCGAACGCGGCCGGGTGCTGCGCCGCGCCGCCGACCTGATCCGTGCGCGCAACCGCGAATTGTCGGAGCTGGAGACGCTCGACACCGGCAAGCCGCTGCAGGAAACGCTGGTGGCGGACGCGACCTCGGGGGCCGACGCGCTGGAGTTTTTCGGCGGGCTGGCCGCGGCGATCACCGGCGAGCACATCCCGCTGGGCGGCGCCGGAGGCGATTTCGTCTACACCATCCGCGAACCGCTTGGCGTCTGCGTCGGCATCGGCGCGTGGAACTATCCAACGCAGATCGCCTGCTGGAAAGGCGCCCCGGCGCTGGCCTGCGGCAACGCCATGATCTTCAAGCCCTCGGAACTGACGCCGCTCTGCGCGCTGAAGATCGCCGAAATCATGATCGAAGCCGGGGCGCCCCCCGGACTTTACAACGTCGTGCAGGGGCTTGGCGACGCCGGCGCGGCGCTGGTCACCCACCCGCAGGTCGACAAGGTGTCGCTGACCGGATCGGTGCCCACCGGGAAGAAGGTGTTCGCGGCGGCGGGGGCCGGGGTCAAGCACGTCACCATGGAGCTCGGCGGCAAATCGCCGATGATCGTGTTCGAGGACGCCGATATCGAGGACGCCGTGGGCGGCGCCATGCTGGGCAATTTCTATTCCTCGGGGCAGGTGTGCTCCAACGGCACGCGGGTGTTCGTGCATGCCTCGATCAAGGAAAAATTCCTCGCGCGGCTGGCGGCGCGCACCGCCGCCATCGCGCTGGGCGACCCCATGGACGAGGCGACCCAGATGGGGCCGCTGGTCAGCGCCACGCAGCGCGACAAGGTGCTGGGCTACATGGAAATCGGCAAGCGCGAGGGCGCGCGGCTGGTCTGCGGCGGCGAAAGGGCCGCGGTCGCGGGGTTCCCGGACGGCTGCTTCGTGCAGCCCACGGTGTTCGCCGACGTGACCGACGACATGCGCATCGCCCGTGAAGAAATCTTCGGCCCGGTGATGTGCGTGCTGGATTTCGACGACGAGGCGGACGTGATCGCGCGCGCCAATGACAGCGAATTCGGCCTCTCCGCCGGGGTGTTCACCAGCGATCTCGCCCGCGCGCACCGGGTGATCGCACGGCTTCAGGCCGGGTCCTGCTGGATCAACGCCTATAATCTGGCCCCGGTCGAGGCCCCCTTCGGCGGGGTCAAGAATTCCGGCGTCGGGCGCGAGAACTCCAAGGCGGCGATCGAACATTACAGCCAGATCAAGAGCGTCTACGTGGCCATGGGCCCCGTGGACAGCCCCTATTAGGGGGCGCGGGGGGGCGTCACGCCCATGCGACGCCCCCCCGATGACCTCCTGAGGCCCGAAAGCCCGAACAACAAGCCACGGATATGAACATGGAAGCGGATTTCGTCATCGTCGGCGCCGGTTCGGCCGGCTGCGCCATGGCCGCGCGGCTGTCCGAGGACGGCCGCAACTCGGTGCTGGTGCTGGAACATGGCGGCTCGGACGCGGGGCCGTTCATCCAGATGCCCGGCGCGCTCAGCTATCCCATGAACATGCGGCGCTACGACTGGGGGTTTCTCAGCGAACCCGAACCCGGGCTCGGCGGGCGCCGCCTGGTCTGCCCGCGCGGCAAGGTGGTGGGCGGCTCGTCCTCGATCAACGGCATGGTCTATGTGCGCGGCCATGCGCGCGACTACGACACCTGGGCGGACATGGGCGCCGATGGCTGGCGCTACGCCGACGTGCTGCCGTATTTCAAGCGCATGGAACATTGGCGCCCGGGCGGGCCGTTTCCCGATTCCGGGCCGGGCGACCCCGACTGGCGCGGCCATGACGGGCCGCTTCACGTGACCCGCGGGGCGCGCAGGAACCCGCTCTACGCCGCCTTCGTCGAGGCCGGGCGCGCCGCCGGGTTCGAGCACACCGACGACTACAACGGCGAAAAGCAGGAGGGCTTCGGCCCCATGGAGCAGACGGTCTGGAAAGGCCGTCGCTGGTCCGCCGCCAACGCCTATCTGAAACCGGCGCTGAAACGGCCCAATCTGGACATCCTGCGCTGCCTCGCGCGGCGCGTGGTGATCGCCGAGGGCCGCGCCACGGGCGTCGAGGTCAAGCGCGGCGGCAGGATCGAGGTGATCGGCGCACGGCGCGAGGTGATCCTCGCCGCCTCGTCGATCAATTCGCCCAAGCTGCTGATGCTGTCGGGCGTCGGCCCGGCGGCGCATCTGGCCGAGCACGGGATTGACGTGGTCGCCGACCGCCCCGGGGTCGGCGGCAATCTTCAGGACCATCTGGAGCTCTACATCCAGCAGGCCTGCACCCAGCCGATCACGCTCTACAAGCACTGGAACCTGATCGGCAAGGCCATGGCCGGGGCGCAATGGATGGCTTTCGGGACCGGGCTCGGGGCCTCCAACCAGTTCGAAAGCGCGGCTTTCGTGCGGTCTCGCGCCGGGGTGGATTACCCTGACATCCAGTTCCATTTCCTGCCCTTCGCGGTGCGCTACGACGGCAAGGCGGCGGCCGAAGGGCACGGGTTTCAGGCGCATGTGGGGCCCATGCGTTCGCCTTCGCGCGGGCGGGTGTCGCTGCGCTCGGGCGATCCGGAGGCCGATCCGGCGATCCTGTTCAACTACATGAGCCACGAACAGGACTGGGCGGATTTCCGCCACTGCATCCGGCTCACCCGCGAAATCTTCGCGCAGCCGCCCTTCGACCCCTATCGCGGCAAGGAAATCCAGCCCGGCGAGGCGCTGCAGTCGGATGACGAACTTGACGGCTTCATCCGCGAACACGCGGAAAGCGCCTTCCACCCCTGCGGCACCGCCCGCATGGGCCGCGCCGACGACGCGCACGCGGTGGTGGATCCGGAATGCCGGGTGATCGGGGTCGATCGCCTGCGCCTCGCCGACAGTTCGATCTTTCCGCGCATCACCAACGGCAATCTCAACGCCCCCTCGATCATGACCGGCGAGAAGGCGGCCGACCACATCCTCGGCCGCCCCCCCCTGCCCCCGGAAAACGCCGAACCCTGGATCAACCCGCGCTGGCGCGACAGCGATCGCTGAACGCGGGCGCGCGCGGCGGGCCCGTTCAGAGCCCGAGTTCGTTGATCAGGTGCTCGCTCCACACCGGGTCGGTGAAGGGCATCTGCGCCACGTCGGCGCGGCAAAGCTCGGGGCGGGCGCGCATCAGATCCGCATGGGCCTCCGCCGCCTCGGCGTCGCCGAGATTGCGCAGCGCGCTGAACTTGATCATGTGGCCGCGCCAGTAGGAAGGCCGGCGCACGATCGCCAGATGCGCCAGTTGCGCCGCCTCGCGCCAGTTGCCCATCATCCAGTTGGCCAGCGCCTGCTGGCCCTGCAGAAAATACTGAAGATGCTCCTGCGCGTTCAGCCGCGTCGCTCGTTCCAGCGCCTCCAGCCCCTGTTCCGGGCGCCCGGAAAAGATGCGGATCACGCCGATCTGCGCGTTGGCGAGCATCATCGAAGGCAGCAGGCGGAGGCATTCCTCCATCAGCGTCTGCGCGTGCCGTGGGCGCCGCAGCCAGATCTCGGCCGAGCCGGCGAGATAATAGCCCCGCGCCTCGCGCCCGTCGGCGTCGATCACTTGCTGGGCCAGGTCGCGGATCGCCGTCGGATCGGGATCGGGGCGCGACCTGTCCCACATCCGCACCAAGGCCACCCGGCCCAGATGGATCAGCGGCTCCGGGCTGTCGCGGTCGATATCGCGCGCGCGCTCGAAACACGCCGCGGCGCGGTCCAGATCCACGCCGCCCATGCGGCTCAGATGCCATTGGCCGCGCCAGATCATCTGCTTGAAATCCTGCGGATCCCGGGTCTGAGCATGGGCGCGGGCCTGTTCCTCGCGGCCAAGCCGGTAACACATCGCGGCGATGTAGGGCAGCAGGATCTCGGTCAGGCTTTCCGGCCCCGACAGCGCCGAGACATCCACCCGGCCGGACCAGTAGAGCAACCCGCAGACCGCGTCGGTGAGCCGCAGCGACAGCAGGCGCAGGGCGCCATGGGGCTTGATCTCGCCGGAGATCCGGTAATCCGGCGCGCCGCCCTCCTGGGCGATCTTCAGCCAGCGCATGCCGGCGAATCGCGTGACCAGCTGCGCGGCCACCTCGTCGGCGACGAGGCCGCCATGGCGATCGCCGGTGAGGTTGGCGGGGGCGTCGATGCGCAGCACCGGCCAGCGCCGCGCGGCGCGGGCGGCCGGCGGCCCGGCGATGTCGGGCCCTGCGGCCGCGGCGGCCTCGGCGATGCGCCGTTCCCAGTAGCGGCGCTGATCCGCCAGCCAGTCGCCGAATTGCGGGTCGCGCACGTCGAGGCCTTCGAGAAACTCGACGCCGGCGATCCGCGACAGATCCGGCGCGGCGTCGCCGCCGTTCAGCGCCAGCACGTCCGCCTCCAGCCGGTCCAGATCCAGCGCCACCGTCTGCGCATTGGCCGACAGCAGGTCGCGCGCGTCGCCCAGCGCCCGGCGGATCTCGCTCAGGGTCTGGCGCAGGCTGGCGGCGCCCTGGGCGTCGCCGCGGCCGCTCCACAGCTTGTCCTGCAGCCAGCGGCGGCCGCGCGCGCCCTGGGGCGCGACGATCAGCATGGCGATCACCGCGCAGGCCTTGCGCCCGCGCGGCGTGATGTCGTCGCCGCCCGCGCCGATGATGCTGAGCGGACCGAACAGCCGCGCCCGAATCCGTGCGCCGGGGCCGGTCATGGGCGGCGCGCCCGCGACGCCCATGCGCTGCCACGCGATAGTCGGAGTGAGAAATGCGCCATATTGCTCCTGCACTGCGCAATTCCGGAACGTCGCGCCGCCGTCGCGCGCCGCCAGACATGCCATACCCGCCGCGACGTGCAGTCGTGACGGGCCCATTCCAAATGCACCTGACCGGGAATGCAAGCGCGATATGCAATTCAAGGTAGAATTTTGTTCGCCGGGGCCGCAATGCCGCGCCGAACCGGCGGGCTAAACCGGATCTTCGCATCCGGGATAAGACTATTGGCCAATTGGCAATCGCCCCGGCGCGCGTCAGTGTGCGCGTTGAGGACTCGCGCCTCGACACGTTATGAGCGAATCGAAACAACAGAAACCGAATGGGAGGGTCGCATGGCCTGGAACGCGCCGAAGCTCGAAGAATTGTCCTGCGGCATGGAAATCAACATGTATTTCCCCGCCGACGAAGAAGACGCCCTGTTCTGACCACAGCCGGGCAGATCTCTGACTCCATCAAGGAAAGTCGCCGCTCATGCGCCTGAAGATTCTCGGGGCCGCGGCGGGCGGCGGCCTTCCGCAGTGGAATTGCGGCTGCGCCAATTGCGTCGCCGCCCGCGCCGGTCGCATCCCGTCGCTGACCCAATCCTCGATCTGCGTCAGCGCCGACGGGGAAAACTGGGCGATCCTCAACGCCTCGCCCGACATCCGCAGCCAGATCGCCGCCACGCCCGAACTGCACCCGCGCGGGCTGCGCGACAGCCCGATCGCCGCGGTGCTGGTCACCAATGGCGACATCGACCACGTGGCCGGGCTGCTGATACTGCGCGAAAAGACCCCGTTCGACCTGGTCGCCACCGCCGAGATCCACCGCGCCATCGCCCGCAACGAGATCTTCGCGGCGCTCGACGCCGATCTGGTGGCGCGGCGCGAAGCCCCGCTGGACCGGCCCTTTGACCTCGCCCCCGGGCTGCGCGCCGAACTGTTCGCCGTGCCCGGCAAGATCCCGCTGTATCTGGAGGGCGAGGAGGTGGTCACCGACCTGATGGGCGAACAGACCGTGGGGGTGGCGCTGAGCTCGACCCTGACCCCCGGGGCCGGGACCTGCTATTACATCCCCGGCTGCGCCAAGATGACCCCGGCGCTGGCCGGTCGCCTGAAAGGCGCCGCCATGGTGATGTTCGACGGCACGGTCTGGATCGATGACGAGATGCCCCGCGCCGGGACCGGCGCCAAGACCGGCCGGCGCATGGGCCACATGGCCATGAGCGGCCCCGACGGGGCGATCGCCGCCTTCGCGCCGCTCGACGTGGCGCAAAGGATCTTCGTCCACATGAACAACACAAACCCCGCGCTGGACCCCGCAAGCCCCGAGCGCGCCGAGCTGGAGGCCGCCGGCTGGATCGCCGCCGCCGACGGCATGGAGTTCGCCCCATGATGATGCAGACCACCGCCGCCCGACCCCTGGCGCAAAAGCAGTCGCGCGAGGATTTCGAAGCCCGCCTGCGCGCCGTCGGCGCCGAACGCTATCACGACAGGCACCCCTTCCACCGGCTGCTGCATTCGGGCGGCTGCACCCCTGATCAGGTGCGCGCCTGGGTGATCAACCGCTTCTATTACCAGAACATCATCCCCATGAAGGACGCCGCCTTCATGTCCCGGGTCAGCGACCCCGCGCTGCGCCGGGCCTGGCGGTCGCGCATCGAGGATCACGACGGATCGGCCCCGGGCGAGGGCGGCATCGCCCGCTGGCTGCGGCTGGCCGAGGCGGTGGGGCTGGACCCGGATTACGTGTCCTCGGGGGTCGGCATCCTGCCCGCCACCCGCTTCGCCGGCGACGCCTATGTCCGCTTCGTGCGCGACATGCCGCTGCTGGACGCGGTGGCCTCGTCGCTGACGGAGCTGTTCGCCCCGAAGATCCATGCCGAACGCATCGAGGGGCTGCTGGCCAATTACGATTTCGCCAACGACGTCTCGCTGTCCTATTTCCGCAAGCGCCTGGCCGAGGCGCCGCGCGACGTGGCCTTCGGGCTGGCCTGGGTGCTCGATCACGCCGACAGCGCCGAAAAGCAGGACGCGGCGACGGCGGCGCTGTATTTCAAGACAGACATGCTCTGGGCCCAGCTTGACGCGCTGCATTCGGCCTATGTGACGCCGGGGCGCATCCCGCCCGGCGGCTGGCGACCCGGCGAGGGTCTGCGCGAGCCCGCGTCATGATCGCCCCCGACGCCCGCCCCGCCCTGCTGCGCGGCGTGCGCGTGCACTGGGACAAGGTGCGCGAGGGCTGGGTGCTGCTGGCCCCGGAACGGGCGCTGAAGCTCGACGACATCGGCGCCGCGATCCTGAAGGAGACCGACGGCGTGCGCAGCTTCAAGGACATCGTCGCGGCGCTGGCCGAAAGATACAACGCCCCGGCGGCGCAGATCGCGCAAGACGCCGACCGGTTTCTCACCGCGCTGCTGAACCGGCGCATGGCGGAGCTGCGGACATGAACGCCCCCACGCCGAATCCCACCCCGGCGCCGGTCGCCGCGCAGCCGCCCATGGCGCTGCTGGCGGAACTGACCCATCGCTGCCCGCTCGCCTGTCCCTATTGCTCGAACCCGCTGGATCTGGCGACGCGGGCCAGCGAACTCAGCGCCGCGGAATGGGCCGACGTGCTGCGCCAGGCCGCGGATCTGGGCGTGCTGCAGCTGCATGTGTCGGGCGGCGAACCCGCCTCGCGCCGGGATCTGGAGGAGATCGTCGCCTCGGCGGTCGAGGCCGGGCTCTACACCAACCTCATCACCTCGGGCATCGGGCTGACCCGGCGCCGCCTTGACAGGCTCGACGCGATCGGGCTCGACCACATCCAGCTGTCGCTGCAGGGGACCGAGGCGGCGGGCGCCGACGCCATCGGCGGCTACAAGGGCGGCTTCGCGCGCAAGATGGCGGTCGCCAGGGACATCGCCGAAATCGGCTTTCCGCTGACCGTGAACGCGGTGATGCACCGGCGCAATCTCGACGATCTGGAAGCCACCATCGCGCTGGCGGTCGATCTGGGCGCAAGACGGCTGGAGGTCGCCTGCGTGCAGTTCCACGGCTGGGCGGTGAAAAGCCGCGCCGCGCTGATGCCGACCCGCGACCAGGCCATGGCGGCGCGCGACATGGTGACCGAGGCGCGGGTCCGCCTGAAAGGCGAAATGGTCATCGATTTCGTGCCGCCGGACTATTTCGCCGAATTCCCGAAAGCCTGCATGGGCGGCTGGGGATCGACCGGCATCAACGTCACCCCCGAGGGCGCGGTGATGCCCTGCCACGCGGCGGCGAGCATCCCCGGCATCGAATTCCATTCGGTGCGCGACACGCCGCTGGCCGAGATCTGGACCGGCTCCGACGCCTTCAACATGTTCCGCGGCGACGCGTGGATGGAGGAGCCCTGCCGGTCCTGCGAACGCAAGACCCGGGATTTCGGCGGCTGCCGCTGTCAGGCCATGGCGCTGACCGGGCGGGCCACGGCCACCGACCCCACCTGCAGCCTGTCCCCGGATCGCGCCGGGCTGGAGACGGCGCTGGCCGGCGCCTCGGACGACGCGCCGCTGTTCCCGCGCGCCGCCGCGCCGGCCTGAACCGATCGGCGCGGACCGCCGCCACGCCCTCTGGTTGCGCCAACGCCCGACCGGCGCGCCAAATCCGTTGCGCCAATCCCGTAACGGCGTGAAAACGCGCGGCGATGGGGATTTTTCCGTAGCCGACCCTTTGACGCCATGGCATAGATGCGCTGCGCCGCCGGGATCGATCGACTCCGACGGGCATCGCGCATGGGCGCCTTGCGTCCCGGAACGCCAACCGGGGTTCGTATTCGCTTGATGGACGCCGCTTGACCGCATGAACAAAGAAGCTCCGCGACAGAGCCGCGAAATGCGCCAGCCGATCCGCCAGACCGCGACCCCCGCGATCGGCGAGGACGCGCTTGACCTGCGCGAGATGTTCCGCGCGGTGTGGCGCAATCGCTGGGTGATCGCGGCGCTGACCGGGGCGCAGGTGCTGCTGGCGGTCTACGTGGCGATGACCGCCACGCCCTATTACAGCGCCTCGGCGACGGTGATGCTCGACATCCAGGAAAACCAGGTCATCGATTTCCAGAGCGTGGTCGACGGGCTGTCCTCGGATTACGAGACCATCAACACCGAGATGGAGGTGATGCGCTCGCGCAATCTTCTTGACCGGGTGGTGGAGAAGATGCGGCTGGAGCAGGATCCGGAATTCAACCCCGACCTGCTGCCCGAGGACACCGGCTGGCTGTCGACCGCGATCGCCGCGGCGATGGACGCGGTTGAAAAGGCGCGCGCGGCGCTGAGCGGCCCGCCGGAGGAAAAACCGGTCGCGTCGCCGGCGGATTACGGCATCCCGCTGGAGGACTACACCCCGGAATTCATCCGCCGCCAGACCGCCATCGACCTGCTCGACGGCGCGCTGTCGGTCTCCAACGTCGAATCCTCCTACATCTTCGAACTCGGGGTGACGACGGAGCATCCGTTGAAATCCGCCGCCATCGCCAACGCCGTGGCCGAGCAATACATCCTCAACCAGCTCGAAGTGAAGTTCGAGGCCACCAGCCAGGCCACCAAATGGCTGAGCGAGCGGGTCGCGGACCTCAAGACCGCGCTGGAAAAGGCCGAGGGCGCGGTGAAGGATTTCTCCGCCAACGCCAGCCTGATCAGCGAGGAGGCCCTGTCCGCCCAGGAACGCCAGATCAAGGACATGCGCGCCCGGCTGGGCGACATGGACGCCAACAGCCGGGCGCTGGAAACGCGGCTGGATCTGCTCGACGCCGCCCGCGAGGCCGATGATTTCACCGCCGTCGCGGATGCGCTCAACGATCGGCGGCTGCGCGAACTGGCGCTCGACATCGCGGCGCAGGGCGAGGGCGACCCGGACCGGCGCGCGGCGCTGGTCGCGCTGTTCGACGCCCAATACGCCGCCAGCCGCAGCCGGCTGGAGGCCGAGGCGCGGCGCGCCGAAGGCCAGGCCGCGCTGATCCGCGCCAGCGTCTCCGACCTGGAACGCGAGGTCGACGCCCAGTCCGCCGACCTGCTCCAGCTTCAGCAATTGCAGCGCGAGGCCGAGGCCTCGCGGCTGATCTACGAATATTTTCTCAGCCGCATGAAGGAAACCTCGGTCCAGCAGGGCATCCAGCAGGCCGACGCGCGCATCCTGTCCCCGGCCATCGCCCAGACGATTCCGGTGGAGCCGCGCAAGCGCATGATCATCGCGGTGGCGCTGCTGGGCGGGCTGATGCTGTCCACGCTGGCGGTGCTGGCGGCGACGCAGCTGCGCACCGCGATCCAGTCGCCTGAAGAACTGGAAACCCTGACCGGCGAAATGGTCATGGGCGTGATCCCCGCCGCCCCGTCGCGCAACCGCCGGGCGCTGATGGAATACATGGTGAAGAAACCATCCTCGGCGCTGGCGGAAGCGATCCGAAACCTGCGCACCGCGATTCTGATGTCGGATCTCGACCGCCCGCCCAAGGTGGTGATGATCAGCTCCTCGACCCAGGGCGAGGGCAAGACCACCACCACGCTGCTGCTGGCCCAGAACAGCGCCATGCTGGGCAAGAAGGTGCTGGTGATCGAATGCGACCTGCGCCGCAACGTGTTCGACAAGTATTTCGAAACCGGCGACAAGAAGCGGCTCATGGCGCTGCTGAGCGGCGCGGCCTCGCTCGAGGAGGTGCTGGTGCGCGACCCCAACACCGGCCTTGACGTGATCGTCGGCGAGGAAAGCAAGATCAACGCCGCCGACGTGTTCAGCTCCGCGCGCTTCGGCGAATTCATGCAGGAGATGCGCGCCAGATACGACCACATCTTCATCGACACGCCGCCGGTGCTGGTGGTGCCGGACGCGCGGGTGATCTCGCGCCACGCGGACGCCATCATCTTCGCGGTGAAATGGAACGTCACCACCCGCACCATGGTGGCCACCAGCTTAGACCTGTTCCGCCAGGTCAACGCCCGCATCGCCGGGCTGGCGCTCACCCAGGCCAATATCCGGCGCATGTCGCGCTATGGCTATTACGGCTACGGCTACGGCTATCGCCGCACCCAGCGCTACTACCGGAACTAGGGGTTCGGCGCGATGCGCTCCCGCCCCCGCGCCGGCCCGCCGCGTCTTGACCGGCTGACGCCGCTCGACGCCCTGCCCGCCCGCGCCGCGTCGCGCTTCGCGCGCAGCGCGGGCGGGCGGGCGCTGGCCGCGACGCTGGGGCGCGAGGCGGCGCCCGAGCGCTGGGCCTTCGTGGTCGGCTGCTACAATTCCGGCACCACGCTGCTCGCCGACATCCTGCGCGAACACCCGCAGGTGATGGGCCCGACGCAGGAGGCGGTGTTCCTCACCGATCGCCTGAGCCACCCCGAGGCGTTCGGCTGGACCCGCATGTGGCATGTCTGCATTGACCGGCTGCGCCAGAGCCCGGAGGATTTCGACGCCGGCGACATTGCCCGAATCCGGCGGCAATGGGGGTTCTGGTCCGGGCCCGCGCGACCGGTGCTGGTGGAAAAATCCATCGCCAACGCCTATCGCATGCCGCTGCTGCAGACCCTGTTCCCGCCCGCGAGCTTCATCCACCTGATCCGTGACGGCGCCGCCGTGGCCGAGGGCATTCGCCGCAAGGCCCGGCCCGGCGATTTCGGCAATTCCGCCTATCCCGACCGCTACCCGCTGGCGCTCTGCGCGGCGCAATGGCGCGAAAGCGTCGCGCAGGCGGCGCGGGACCGGCCCCGGATCGAACGGTTTCTGGAAATCCGCTACGAGGACCTCGCCGCCGATCCCGACGCGACCCTGCGGCGGGTCACCGATTTCCTCGGCCTCGACCCGTTCGCCGAATCCAAGGCCGGGCCGCGCCGGGTCCACGGCGTGCAAAGCGAAGTCCGCGACATGAACGCCAGCAGCCGCGCCCGCCTCAGCGACGAGGACTGGCGCGTCATCGCGCGCGAGGCCGGCGGCGCCATGGCGACGCTCGGCTACCCCCTGCCCGCGCCGGTCGCGCGGGACCGCGGCTGACCCGCCCCGCCCGCCCCCGCCCAAAAAAACCGCCCGGAGCTCGAAGCTCCGGGCGGCGCAGTTCAGCGCGACGAAAACAGGCCGGTCAGTCGAGCCCGGCGAGCCCCCCGTCGATGGCGTAGACGGTGATCGCGTCCACATAGGCGATGTCATTGGTGCTTTGCGGCGTGGTGTCGAGGTTGAAGATCATGCTCAGATCGACCGCCGCGTTCGCCTGGAAGAACACCGGGAAGAACCACCAGTCCGACCGCACGCCGGCGCCCGGCGCGGGGATCGGCGTCGGTTCGCTGGCCACGCGCCACGGGAAGATCGCCGCGCCCGCCTGCTGACCGGCGGGGTCATCCACCTGGAACCGGCTTTGCGCCGCGCCGGTGGCGCCGCCCCAGACGCCGCCCACCTGCTTGAAGCGCGCCACTGCCAGCGCCATCAGGCTGTGCCCGGCCAGATGCGCCGGCAGGCTCCAGTCAAAGCGAAAATTGGTCGGCGCGTTGGCGCCGCTGCCGGTCAGGCGGATGGAACTGGTCCCGGTCAGCCGGTTGGCGGCGTCGGTGGCCAGCGCCAGCGTGCCCGCGCTCGCCGTCAGACCGGCGATCGAGCCTCCGTCAAGCGGCGTCGCCACCTTCTGCAGGCGTTCGGGCGCGATCGGCAGCCCGGCGCTGGATCCGGGGCAGTCCAGAAACCCCAGCCAGTCCGACATGCCCTCGGCGCCCTGATCGTCCCAGAACGACGGCAGATCGCCGAGCACGATGCGCCCGGTCTTGCCCTCGACGCCGATCCCCGCGCGCGCGTAAACCGCCTTGGGGGCGCTGCCCAACGCCTGCGCGCGGGCCATGAAGCCGCGGCTGCGCACGTGGATCTCGGCGCCGTCCTCGGCCAGATAGGCGTGCCTTGCGTTGCGGATCAGGTGCTTCAGCGGCGCCTCCACATTGATGCGCGCCCCCGCGCCCACCGCATGCACCGAGGCCTCGGGCGAGGCCGAAGCGGCGCTGTTGGGGATCGAGCCGGGGTTTTCCAGATAGGTGCCGATCAGATTGACCGTCACCAGCCGGTTATGCCCGACGCCGCGATGGGCGATGATCTTGCCCTCCTCCGGGGTGGTGTCCGCCGGCAGCGGCGACGTGTCGAACGCCGAATCGACCTTCAGCAGCCCGTCAAACCCCGAATTCAGCCGCCCGCCGATCATGTTGACGCGGGTTTCTTCCTGAAACTGCGAGCCCTCGACGTAAAGCAGATGCCCCGTGGCGCTGGTCAGGATCGAACCGCCGGCGATCTCGCCGATGCAGCGCGCATGCACCGCATGGGCGCCCGGCGTGTTCACGCCGGCGGCGTCCTGATCGCCGGCCAGCGCGATGGTGGAATTGACGATTTTCCAGGCGGTGGTTTCCCAATCGTAGAAAACGCAGGCCTTTTCCGCGCGCTCGACCCGGCAGTTGCGGATCTCCGGATTGGCGTTGTTGCCGGAATGGCGAAAGCAGTAATCGGCGACGAATTCGCCGGACACCAGCATGTTGTCGACCACGAAACGCCAGCCCGTGGTGCAGTGGAACCCGGCGCTTTGCGCGGTGAAGCGCACGCCGCTGGCGCGCTGGCCGGCGCCGCGCAGCAGGATGTCGTCATGGATGATGTCGATCTGCTGGGCGCAGGCGTAGAACGCGGTGAACAGCGCCTCGCCGCCGCCGCGCGCCCCAAGGCAGTCGATCAGGTCCTGCAGCGCCGCGCCGTCATCGGTGACGCCGTCGCCGACGGCGCCGGCCATTTCCGGGGTCAGCACCTGCTCGTCGATGTCCCAGATCACCGCGCCGCCGTTGGATGTCGCGCTCAGCGGATGCCCGGGGTCGGCGGCGACGATGCGGTAATCCGCGCCGCCGCCCTGCCCGGCGACCCGTTCGGCCACGCGCACGCGGGCGCCGGGGGCGGTGACCGGATGGGTCGCCGCGGTCAGATCGGCCAGCGTGTCATAGACGAACGGCGTGTTCAGCAACGCCGTTGCCTGCGCGCCGGTCAACGGCTGCACCGGCCCGGCGCTGTCCGCCTTGCGGCCCAGAATCCGGCCCGCCGGCAGATTGGCGATCTTGCCGAGCGTCACCCCGCCATCGGCGATCGCGTCGCCATGCACCGCGTCGCCGCCCAGCAGCCCCGGCGCAAAGCCGCCGCCCGCGCCGTCAGCCGCGCGAAAAAACCCACATCCGAGCGGAATCGCCCTCAGATCGTTCATGCCACACCTCTTTGAAGAACGCGCCCGCGCGCTGAACCATGACAGGCGCGGCGGCTGCGTGACCGAGAGCGGTAGCAGGCGCGTGTTTATTTGAGGTTAACCAAGCCTGAAATACCCGCCGAACCGGGCGCAAATCCGCAAGCCGGGGCCTGATCAGCGTCGCAAGACGCGAAAACGCCCCCGGCGGGCGTCGCCGGGGGCGTCAATCGCCGCCCCGGTCCGGCGTCGGGACCGCCGGGCCGGGTTCAGCCGGATCAGGCCCGCGTCACCACAGCGCCACGGGGTTGATGATCATCTGCACCGTGCCGCGAATCCGCGCCTGGCCGAGCACGAACATGAACTCGGTCACCCCCGCGCGCACCAGCGGGCCGGTGTCCATGGTTTCGAGAATATAGATGCCGTTGTCGCGCAGCAGCACCACATGGCTGTAGAACACCTTGCCGCCCTTGGGCGCGGGCACCACGTCGACGCCCCAGGTGTCGGCGCCCACCGCCATCACGTTCAGCGAGGCGAGGTATTCCGCCGCGTCGGGCAGGATCCCCGGTTCGCCGCTCACCCATTCGGTCGGCGCGCTGGCCAGCTTGCCGTCGGTCCAGCCGGTGTGCAGCAGCACCACGTCGCCTTCGCGGATCTCGACGCCCTGCTCCCTGGCGGCGGCCTTCAGGTCATCGGCGCCGAAAGCCTTGCCCGCGGGCAGCGTCTCCATGCCGAAATGCTTGGCCATGTCGATGACCACGCCGCGCGACACCATCGGCGGAATCGCATGGGTGCCCATCTTCTTCAGCCCGGTGATGGCCGCGAAATCCTTTTCGTCGTTGCAGTTGTAGTAGATGCCGTCCTCGGCCAGATGCCCGAGCCCGTCGATCTGGCTGCCGATGCCGAGCCACAGCTGCGTGAGATCGTCGTTATAGGTGGCGTTGTAGCCGAACTGCGTCAGCCGCTGCCCGCCCTGCTGGTTGGGCTGCACGACCTGCAGCGACAGCCCGCGCGGCGGAAAGGCCGGGGTGTTGGAATCGATGACGATGCCCAGCGGCGAGGACATGCCCTTCTTGACCAGCTTGGTGGCCGCGATGGTGCGTTCCGGCGTCACCAGATTGGCGGCGCCGATCTCGTCATCCTTGCCCCATTTGGAATATTCGCATTCCGCCGCCAGCAGCGGCGAGGCGAGCATGGCCGCCGCGACCCCGCCCGCGGCGAGGCGCCTGAACAGCCCGGACGCGGGCATGATTTCACGAATGAACATGGTGGTTTCCTCCCAGAATCGAGGCTTTGCGCCTCTTTGCGAAACAATGGTCCGCAGCAAGACTGGTGGCGCGGCGACAAGCGGTCAAGCATTCTCGCGGCATGGCGCCGCCGGGCGCGCCAACATGAATGCGGCGTTGACAGGACCGGCGCGCGGCGCGAGGCCCGCGCACCGGCGCTCAGGCGGCGATCGCGGTCGCCGCCCGCGAGTCTCCAGATGAACGAAAACAACGCCCCCGGGGGGCCGAATCCGGCAGCCGCCCTGCAGGCATTCGCGAATCGCAACGGCGAATCAGGCCTTCCGCGACGCCGCCGGCGACAGGTCTGCGGCGAGTATCCGCTTGCCCAGCGCGCTCAGCAGATAGCTGAAACCGGTGTCGAGCGCGCCGCCCGGCGCGTCGTCGGCAAACCCCGACAAGGTGATCGCGCGCAGCCCGCCATTGGCCGCCACCCGCTCCATCACCGTATGGCATTCGCGAAAGCTCAGGCCCGCGTCATGGGGGTCGTCATTCATGCCGTAGCCCGCCGAGGCGTGCAGGATCAGCGCGAATCCGTCGGTGGCGCTGGTCACCCGACCAAGCGCCCGGCGCACCGCCTCGCGGATGCCAAGCCAGCTCACGTCCTCCATGGTGATCGCCAGGATGTCGCGGGCGCGGATCAGCGCCGCCTGTTCGGGGCTCGCCCGGCGAAGGCCCAGCAGCGCCGTGGTCTCCGCCGGGTGGTCGGACACGTCGCCCGGCTCCGCGTCGATGCAAAGCAGCCCAAGCTCCGCCTCGCCCAGATCCGGTTCGCCGGCCCGGTCCGGCGCGATGTGCAGCGGCAGGTCGCCGGGCGCCAGGTCGCCGCCCGTCGCCACGTCAAGCCCCAGCCCCCGCACCGCGCCGAGAAACGCCCGCGTTTCGGCCCGCGCCGCCATGACCGGGCGCGCATGCAGCCGCAGACGACGCGGGCGCGGCGCCGCATCCGCGCGCCCGACCAGCCGCTTTTCCACGTAGGGCGACAGCAGCGCCTGGGTCAGCGCGCCGTAATCCATGTCGAATTTCATCGTGTCGCCAACGGCGTAGCGCCGCTCGCCGGCGACGCTGCCGGTCAGATCGAGGATCAGGTGATCCGAAGACGCGGTCTCGATCTCCACCCCCGGATCGCGCGGGGTCAGGCCCTCGGGGCGGATGTCGATGCGCCCCAGATTGACGATGCCGCGCAGCCGGTCGCCGCGATCGGTGAAACTGCGCCGCACGCCGAACGCGTCGGGGCCGGTGTCGCCGTCGGGCAGCGAGGGTTTGATCTTGATTTCGATAAGCTCGGCCTCCAGCGTGAAGGCGTCGGCGCGCAGCCCCGGCAGCACGCCGCCGGTCAGCACGTTCTCGCCGCGCAGGATCGCCGCGCCGATGCGCAGCTGGTTGATGCGCGGCGGCAGCGGCGATCGGGCCATCAGCGGCAGATTGGCGGAATTGCCGCCCGACACCCAGCGCAGGCGGATCCCGAACCGGGCCTCGATCGAGTCGGCCATGGCGGCGAGGCGGTCGAGCTTTTCGGGGTTCGGCAGCACCCCGCTGGCGCACATGAAATTGGCCCCGATCCCGGCCAGCGCCAGCCCCGGGGCCGCCAGCGCCGCCTCGCAGAGCCTTGGCAATTCGGTTTCCGAGGCGCCTTCGCGCCGGTCGCCCATCTCCAGCATCAGGATCACGTCATGGACCCGGCCGATCGCCTGCGCCGCGCGGTCCAGCGCCGCCAGCGTGGCGCGTTCGGAATTCAGGCTGATCTCGCACAGGCGCACCACCTCGGCGGCCTCGGACACCGGCGGGATGCGCAGCATCATGATCGGGCAGTCGACGCCGCCATTGCGCATGCGGCGGATGTTGTCGAGCCGGCTGTCGCCAAGCCCCGCGACCCCGCCGCGCAGCATGGCGCGCGCCACCAGCGGCGCGCCGCAGGCGGCCTTGGTGACCCCCCAGACCTCCGCCCCCTGCGCCCGGCACATGTCCACGATCCGCGCGGCGTTGTCGGTGATCGCCCGCAGGTCGATGGCGACGGAAGGGCCGGGCATGTCAGCCGCGATCCGGCCGTTCGGCGGCGACGGCGCAAAGATGTTCGAGAATCACCGAAGCCCCGAGCAGCGCGGTGATCTCCGCCGGATCGTATTGCGGCGCCACTTCGACCACGTCCATGCCGACGATATTGAGCTTTCCCAGCGCGCGGATGGCGTCGATGGCCTCATGCGGCAAAAGCCCGTCGACCACCGGCGTGCCGGTGCCCGGCGCGAAGGCCGGGTCGATGCAGTCGATGTCGAAGGTCAGGTAGCAGGGCGCGTCGCCCACCACGCGCTCGATCTGCGCCGCCATCGCCGCGACGCCATGCTCGCGCACCCAGGGGCGGTGCAGCACGGTGATCGGGTCGTCATGGGGATACCAGGTGCGGATGCCGATCTGGATGGATCTTTCCGGGTCGATCAGCCCTTCGCGCATGGCGAAATGCACGAAGGAGCCATGGTCCAGATGCACGCTGTCCGCGGTGTCGCGATGGGCGTCGAACTGGATCAGCGCCAGCGCCCCGTGGATTTTCGCGTGCGCCTTCAGCAGCGGATAGGTGGTGAGGTGATCGCCGCCGAGCCCGATCAGCCGCGTTCCGGTTTCAAGCACCGCCAGCGCCTGGTCGCAGGCGCGCGCCAGCATGTCCGCAACCTGGCCGCGCTGGAAGCGCACATCGCCGTAATCCACCACCGCCAGCCGGTCGAACGGGTCGAAATCCCAAGGCCAGACCTCGCCCCAGCTGAGCTGCCCGGACACCCGACGCAGGGCGTCGGGCCCGTAGCGCGACCCGGGGCGCCCGCAGGTCGACATGTCCGACGGAATGCCCATCACCGCGTAATCCACGCCGCTCAGATCGCGGGTCAGGCGGCGACGCAGGAAACTGCGGGCCCCGGAATAGGCGGCCTCGGTCTCGGTGCCGTAGAGGCTGTCATAGTCGAAGGCCTGATCGCCCGGGCGCATGCGGCTCATGGCGACTGCTCCCTTGCGGTCTCCATAGCCGCCATGGCGGCGGCCAGGTCCATCACCGCGTTGCCAACGCCCTTGAACACGGTGATCTCGTCCGCGGCGCGGGCGCGCCGGGGCTTGCCGCACAGGTCGTAAAGCGTGCCGAGGATGTCTTCCCGCGCGATGGCGCCGCTGTCGAGCGGGATCTTCAGCTCCCCCGCCTCCACCAGCGCCGCGTAGCTGTCGACGAAGATCGAGGCCCGTTGCAGCGCCAGATCATCCACCTCGCGCATCTGCGGCGTGAAGGCGCCGATCAGGTCAAGATGCTGACCCGGCCGCAGCCACTCGCCCTTGATCAACGGTTCGGTGGCGAGCGTCGCGCAGGAAATCACATCCGCATCCCCGACCGCCGATTGCAGATCCGGGCGCCAGTCGGCCTCCCAGCCCTGCCCCCGCAGCGAGGCGACAAGCGCCTTGCCGCGCTTCGGGGTGGGGTTCCAGACCAGCGCGCGTTCGATGGGCAGGGCGGCGCGAAAGGCGGCGGGCAGTTCGGCGCCGACCCGCCCGGCGCCGACCACCAGCAGGGTGCGGCTGTCGGGGCGCGCCAGCAGCCGCGCGCCCAGCGCCCCGGCCCCGGCGGTGCGCCGCGCGGTCACCGTGGCGCCGTCGAACAGCGCCTCGTGAACGCCGGTCCGGGCATTGAACAGCAGCACGCTTGCGCTCACCGCAGGCAGATTGCGCGCCGCGTTGCCCGGCGTGACATTGGCGATCTTCACCACGCCCCAATCGTCGGTCCAGGCGGGCATCAGCAGCATGGTCCCGTCGGGCTCGCCGGTCTTCGGCAGGGTGTGGTGGTGGCGCAGGGGCGCGCGCGTCCCGGCGGCGAACATCGCCTCCAACCGGTCCAGCAGCCGATCGTGGGGCAGCAGCGCGGCGGTCTGGGCCGCGTCGAAAATCTTCATGCTCATTCTCCCGGACTCATCCGCCCAGCCGCGCAGGCGACAGGGCCTCGACGCTCAAACCCAGCGATATCATGTCATCGGGCGGCGGTTCGCCCAGCAGCGCCGCCGCCGCCCAGCGCGCCAGCCCCGGCGAGGCCTGCATGCCGAACCCGCCCTGCCCCGCCAGCCAGAACATCCCCGGCGCATCCGCGGAAAACCCCACCACCGGCGCCCGGTCCGGCGCGAATGTGCGCAGCCCGGCCCAGCTATGGGCGACCCGCGTCACCTCGATCTCGGTGCATTCGCCGAGGTAATGCGCCGCATAGGCGATGTCGATCTCCTCGGGCCAGGCGTCATGCGGATCCACCGGGGTCTCGTCCGCCGGGCTCACCAGCAAACGCCCGGCGTCGGGCTTGAAATAGAAATCCTCGTCGATTTCGTTGACCTCCGGCGCATGGGTCAGATCGAAACCCGGCGCCGCCACCGAAATCGCCGTGCGCCGATAGGGCGTCAGCCCCAGCGGCGCCGCCCCGAGCGTCGCCGCCACGGCATCCGCCCAGGCCCCCGCCGCATTCACCGCGACGCGGGCGCGAACTTCGCCGCCGGCGGTTTCCAGGCGCCACGCGTCGCCCTCGCGCCGCGCCGCGCGCAGATCCGATTTCAGCCGGAAATCCGCGCCATGCGCCTTGGCGCCCCGCACGAATCCCTGCAGCAGGCTTTCGACCTCGATATCCCAGCAATCCGCGTCGTAAAGCGCCCCGGCCAGATAGTCCCGGCGCAGGAACGGCGCGCGCGCAAGGGCCTCGTCGACGCTCAGGCGCAGCAGCGGCGCGGCGCCGGCGGGGGCGGCGTCGCGCTCGGCCGCGCACACCTCGCCAAGCCGCGCGGCCTTTTCATGAGAGGCGATCAGCAGGTTGCCGCGCCGGCGCAGCAGCGCCACGTCGCTGAACCCATCGGGCGGCGCGGTGAAAAATCCGTAGCTGGCGCCGGTCAGCTTGCCGGCGATCCCGGAATGGAACCGATGGGTGAATTCGGCCGCCGAACGCCCGGTCGCGTGGTAGCCGAGCGCGTCCTCGCGCTCCAGCACCGCCACCGCGCCGCGGGGCGCCAGGAAATACGCCAGCGAGGCCCCGGCCACGCCGCCCCCGACAATGGCGAAATCATAGACCTGCGTTTCGCTGGAGCCAGCCATGACGCCTCCCGATCGCGCGCCGTCGCGGCGCCGCCTGCAGTATCAGCCAGATCGCGCGGCGGCGAAACCGGTTTCCGCCCCGCCGCGATCCGCGCCGGGCTTGCCTCGGCCCCGCGCATGGTGTCTGGATTCCCGCCAGAGCGAACCGGCAGCGGGGGACCACATGAGCGACAGCATCTTTCTGGGCGGCGGCGGCAGGGATTACGCCGAACCCCAGACCCTGAGCCTGAAGAAGGCCAACCGCCATGGGCTGATCGCCGGGGCCACCGGCGCCGGCAAGACCGTGACCCTGCAGATCATGGCGGAATCGTTCTCCGCCGCCGGGGTGCCGGTGTTCCTGTCGGACGTGAAGGGCGATCTCACCGGCCTGTGCCAGCCGGGATCGCCGGATCACAAGCTGCACGACGCCTTCGTCAGCCGCGCGGAAACCATCGGCTTCGACGATTACGGCTACGACGCCTTCCCCGTCGTCTTCTGGGATCTCTACGGCGAAAAGGGCCACCCGGTGCGCGCCACGGTGTCCGAGATGGGGCCGCTGATGCTCGCCCGCCTGCTGGATCTCAACGAAACCCAGGAAGGCGTGCTGAACATCGTCTTCCGTCTCGCCGACGAGGAAGGGCTGCTGCTGCTGGACCTCAAGGACCTGCGCGCCATGCTCGCCCATGTGGCCGGGCGGGCCAGGGAGCTGTCGGCGGAATACGGCAATGTCTCCACCGCCTCGGTCGGGGCCATCCAGCGCCGCCTGCTGGTGCTGGAAAACCAAGGCGCGGACGGTTTTTTCGGCGAACCGGCGCTGGATCTCGCCGACATGATCGCCACCGATCGCGGGCGCGGGCGCATCAACCTGCTGGCGGCGGACCGGCTGATGCGGGCGCCGAGGCTCTACGCCACCTTCCTGCTCTGGCTGCTGTCGGAACTGTTCGAGGAACTGCCCGAAGTCGGCGACCCGGACAAGCCGGTGATGGTGTTCTTCTTCGACGAGGCGCATCTGCTGTTCGACGGCGCCCCCAAGGCGCTGGTGGACAAGGTCGAACAGGTCGCCCGGCTGATCCGCTCCAAGGGCGTCGGGATCTATTTCGTCACCCAGAACCCGGCGGACGTGCCCGAAGACGTGCTCGGCCAGCTCGGCAACCGGGTGCAGCACGCGCTGCGCGCCTTCACGCCCCGCGACCGCAAGGCGTTGAAGGCGGCGGCGGAAACCTTCCGCCCCAACCCGGAATTCGACACCGCCGAGACCATCACCCGGCTTGGAACCGGCGAGGCGCTGGTCTCCACGCTGGACCGCAAGGGCGCGCCGAACATGGTGGCGCGCACGCTGATCCGCCCGCCGTCGTCGCGGCTCGGCCCGGCGGACCCGGCGGCGCTGGACGCGGCGCGGGCGGCCTCGCCGCTGAAGGGCGTGTATGATGTGGCCAGGGATCGCGAAAGCGCCTTTGAAAAGCTGCGCGAACGGGCCGAAAGGGCGGCGGCGGAGGCCGAACGGGCCCTGGCCGACGACGACGCGCCGGAGCGCGCCGACGGAGCGCGCGCCCGCCGCTTCGGCGCCGCCAGGTCCGGGCGCGCTTTCGGCGGCGGCTACAGCCGCAAGCCGCGCTCGGCCGCGCGAAAATCGCGCGGCGACAGCGTCGGGCAGGCCTTCGCCAAATCGCTGGCGCGCAGCGTCGGCGCCCGGTTCGGGCGCGAAATCGTGCGCGGCGTGCTCGGATCGCTGTTCAAGGGGCGCTGACGCCGCCGGGGGGAATCGACATGCTGACCAGCGAGCTTCTCAATGATCTGATGTCGCGCATCGCCGATGCCGGGCGCTCGCTGTCGGACATCGTGCAGGGGGCCCGCCCGGAGCTCGCCGCGCTGTGCGAGACCCTGCTGACCGGGCGCGGCGAGGCCACCGGGCTCGCCGTCGCCCGCGAAATCCTCAGCCGCTACGCGACCCTGACCGGCGACGAGAAAGCCGCCTTCTTCGCCGAGGCCGACGCCCGCTTCGGGGTTGACGACACCGCGCTCGACGCCGCCGTCGCCGCGTGGCGCGAAAATGGCGCCAGCGCCGCCCGCGACCTGCATTTCGCCACCGAACCCCGCTGGCAGGACCTGATCCGCCGCCTCAACCGCGCCCCCGGCGGCACGCCCGCGCTGGTGGCCATGCGCGCCGATCTGCTTGACGCGATCCGCGACAATCCGGATTTGCGCGGGCTGGACCGGGATTTTCGCCACCTCTTCGCGTCATGGTTCAATCGCGGCTTTCTTGAAATACGCCGCATCGACTGGTCCACCGCCGCCGCCATTCTCGAAAAGATCATTCGCTATGAGGCCGTGCACGAGATCAACGGCTGGGACGATCTGCGCCGCCGGGTCGCGGCGCCCGACCGGCGGCTCTACGCCTTCTTCCATCCCGCGCTGGCCGATGATCCGCTGATCTTCGTCGAGGTGGCGCTGAGCGGCGAGATCCCCGCCGCCATCGCCCCCATCCTCGCGAAAGACCGCGCGCCGCTCGACGCCGACGAGGCCAGCGCGGCGGTGTTCTATTCGATCTCCAACTGCCAGCGCGGGCTGCGCGGCGTGTCCTTCGGCGCCTTCCTCATAAAGCAGGTGGTGGAGGAGCTGCGCCGTGAATTCCCCAATCTGAAATCCTTCGCCACCCTGTCGCCGCTGCCCGGCCTGCGCCGCTGGGCCGGCCATGCGGGCGCGGCCCTGAGCGACGCGCAGCGTGACGCGGCCATGCGCCTCGATCCCGTTGACGGCTCGATCGACGCCAACGGCGCGCTTGACGCGATCGCCCGCCTGCCCGAGATCGCCGCGCGCTATCTGGTCGAGGCCAAATCCGCAGACGGCGGCGCCCTCGACCCCGTGGCGCGCTTCCATCTGGGCAACGGCGCGCGGCTTGACCGCATCAACCCCGGCGCCGATCACAGCGCGGCCGGGCTCGCCGCCTCATGGGGCGTGATGGTGAATTACGTCTATGATCTCAAGGATATCGAGAAAAACCACGAGGCCTATGTCAACGCCGGTGACATCGCGGCCTCGACCGCCGTGCGCAGATTGCTGAAACCCCGCTGACCCGCCGCCGCGACCGGGCGGCGCCTTGGCGCGCGGCGCGCCGGCGGACCAGTCACGCCTCCGCCGTCAGTTCCAGCGGGGCCGCCTCGGCGGCGGCGATGCGCAGGTCTTCAACCCCGAGCGGCCCGGACGGGCGGGCGATGCGGTTGCGCGTGACCCAGACCAATCGCTCCTCGGCGCGGGTGATCGCCACGTAGGCGAGCCGCTTCCACAGCGCCAGCCCCGCCTCCGCCCGCCCCGATCGCCAGGCGGCGTAAAGATCCGGCGCGAACACCTGCACCACCGGCCATTGCGATCCCTGCGCCTTGTGGATCGTCACCGCCGCGCCGTGCAGAAACACCGCGCCCATGCGCGCCGCCGAAGGAATGAACGGCTCCTCCTGATCCGGGCGCTCGATCTGGATGATCGAGGCGGCGTTCACCTGCGGATCCTCGGCTCCCAGCACGTGCAGACGCGCGAAACCGGGCTTGCGGCCGGGGCCCAGATAGACGCATTGCGCGCCCTTGATCAGCCCGCGCGCCTCCAGATCGATGCGCTTCTTGCGATGCCGCAGCGGCAATTCCACCCCGTCGCAGATCAGCGGCTCGCCCGGCAGAAGCGCGTCGGCGGGGGCGCCATGGACAATGCGAAAGGCGTTGATCAGCCGAATCCGCGTGGCGTTGCGCCAGACCAGCATGGGCGAGCGGGCCATCAGCTCCGCATCCGCGCGGCCGGCGATTTCGACCCTGGGGTCGCGCTGCGCCGCCTGCTCAACCATGCGTTCGAAATCCGGAAAATCGAGATCCTTGTCGGACAGCGCGTGGGCCAGATCGAGGATCGGGCTGTCCGCCGCCTGACGGTGAATCCGCGACAGGGTCAGGCGCCGCCCCTCGGGCAGCTTGTCGAACACCATGGATCCCGACTGTCCCACCGGCGCCAGCTGCGCCGGATCCCCAAACAGCACGATCAATCCGAAAATCTCCTTGAGATCATCGAGCTGGCGATCATCCAGCATCGAGGCCTCATCCACCAGCGCGATGTCCAGCGCGTCGTCGCGCCGCGCCCAGCCGGTGATGAAATCCGACCCCCGCAGCCCGATCGCGGCCAGCGCCCCGGGGATCGAGCCATGGGATTTGTAGCTCGCCTCGGCCCGGTCCAGCATGGCGTCGTCGATCTCCTCCATCGCCGGTCGATCGCCTTCGCCGGTCAGCCATTGGGCGATCTTTTCGTATTCCGGATCATAGATCGGCGTGTAAATGATGCGGTGAATGGTGGTCGCCGGCACGCCGAGATTGCGCAGCACGCTGGCGGCCTTGTTGGTCGGGGCGAGCACCGCGAAGGTGCGTTGCCCGGTCTTCTTGCGGCTTTCCCATTCGGCGGACACCACCGCCACGTCGGCCTCGCGCAGCGCCGTCACCAGCGCGGCGAGCAGCAGCGTCTTGCCCGACCCGGCGCGCCCGACAATGGCAAGGCTTTCCGCCGCGCCGTCGCCGGGCGGCGTCATCTCGCCGCTCAGCAGATCGACGCCGTGGCGTTTCAGCCGCTCGGCCACCGCATCATAGGCGGCGGCCTGGTCGTCGGAGAATACAGGGACAGGGATGCTCAATTCCGCCTCGCGCGCATCCGGCCCGTGACGGGTCGGCCCGCCTAGGGTCTAGCCGGGATCGGCGCCGATGAAAACCGGGCCGATCCGGACAATGCGTTTGCGGCGGGCGACGCGGGGCTCAGGCCGCGTGCGCCATCTCGAACACCTTCGCGTCCGCCGGGACCCCGGTCACGATCGGCGGAACCGGGTCGAGGCGCAGCCCGTTGGGGGCCTTGGCGAGAATGTTCTCGTGGATCTTCTCGGAGATTTCCCAGAGTCCGATGATGATCTGGTCCCGCCCTTCGCCTCGCGCGCCGATATCCTCGGCCGGCCATCCGGCGTTGCGCCAGACCCGGCGCATGGGCGGATCATAGGCGCCCATGTAATGGGTGAGGCCGTAGCGCAGCCCGACCTCGATGCCCGCGAGCATCAGCGCGGTGGAGATCCGACGCGCCGCCTGCATGCCGCCGGTGATGCGAGGCGACACCAGAAAGCGCGTGCTTTCCCAGATCAGCGGGCTTTCGATGGTGCCGCCGATGATGTCGGAGAAATGGTCGTTGACCATGGTCGGCATGGTCGAGGGCGACAGCCGGCCCGACCCGCCATGGGTGCCGTCCGGCAGTTCGTAGATGCAGTAGAGCGGATTGACGCGGTCATACTCGTCACATTCCCAACCCTGTTCATCTACGCTGAGATCCCAGGCCCGACGCTGGCGGAACTGAGCGGCGCGATCGCGGAACATGGTGTCGGCGAGGCGGGGGACGCGGCAAAGATCATTGCCGTAAATAAAACGGATCATTACGCACTCCTTGTGGGGGTGCCAATAGTAATTGCGTCAAATAGTTAATTTTGAAATAATCATGGCTAAGTTAATAATTTGAAAACTATATCTTTATAATTCCCAACTTCACGCCCATCGCCACTGAATGAAATGTATTTAAAGATCCAAGCTTATGTCTCGCTGAATCAAGGTAAACACGAAGAGTATTCTCGGATATGCCCAGCGCGTCTGAAATCTGCGCCCGACGTTTCCCTTGCGATATCATGGTTAATACGTCTTTCTCGCGTGGAGAAAGACGTTTTCTGGGAAGGTCGAGCTTGATTCCGGCGATCGACATCGCGTGCGTATGAATACTGTGCGCGATGAGAAGCAGCTCCTGTGCAATCTCGGAGATCAGCTTGTCCCAACTGTCCTCAGTGCACTTCTTCGATACATTGAACATGGCGAACTGACCCATGGGGCCGTGCAACGGTATTGAGTAACCATTATTGCCCACACCGAACTCATCGGCCTCGCCCATGAATTTTTTCAGTTGCCTGCCGGACCAGTCCAGCGTGCCCCAATCCACCGGCGCGAAGCCGCCAAGCATCGCCGCCACCGTCGGATCGACGAATCGGTAGCCTTCATCTTCGTATCTCTGGTGCCATTCGGGGTGATAGGTCATGAAACCCATCTCCTCGTCGGCGCGATCCCCGCCCAGAGACAGGGCGTAGTAGATGACGTGATCCAGTTCGTAGCTGCGCCGAACCTTGTAGAGCAGCCTTCTAAGGCCCTCCGCGGTCATGGTTTTCGGCAATGCGTCCACGATGTCGGTCAGTCTGTGCGTCATTCGTCCTGCCTGTCGCCAATCGCGTCAGCGCCCGGAGAGACGGCCTGGCCTTGGTCCTGGGGTCCATCTTCCCCTTCCGGGATGACGCTGCGTTCCCCCACAAGCGCATCACGGAAATCAGAATATATTAATCCAGGATTAATTCAACCTAAGATGGTGTTTACGGCGCTTTCCTTTCTGATACGTGGTTTGCAATTCGCCAAAGTCGAAATTCAGGCGTGCTGCTCTTTCTGCGTCGCCGGCGTGTCGGCGCCGGCATCCCCATGGGCGCGCAGCTCTACGGCCGCCACCACGATCGCGTCATCGATCTGTTCGGCAAGACTGATGTAGTAGTTCTTCAAGGCGAACTGACGAAGGTCGGTGAGCGCGTCGATCATCCAGTCGTTTTTCATTTCGTCCCCCTCGGAAGGTTGCCCCGAATTTGCTCAACTATACTGCCTCAAGGCGGGGCTTCGCGCTATTCACCGAAATATGCTCATCGGAAATGGTGAGGGACCCATCGGTAAGCGGCTGCAATATATCCAAATTATTCCGAATGTATGAATGCGGGCCCCATATCGCGTTCAGGCCAGGGACGTCGATGAATGCCTCAGCGCCCCTGTTTAGGCTGGGTTCAGATAGGTTGATTCGCGTGCGGCGCCTCACACGCGTTGAAAACTCATGCCCAGGTCTGCCATCACCCGCCTTCAATTCGTGATTGCATGTCCCTTCGCGCACTCACGGCGTGTCGCGACAGCCTCCCCCATGCCGCGCGCCGCCCCGGCTTGGCGACCTTCGACCGCGCCCGCACGCGCGACAGCGAGCGGCGGCGCGCGAAATCGTTGCGTTCACGCAATTCGAAGCGGCGAGGGCGATGTGAGGGCGGTTTTCTTAAAATTGCAGTCCCGGCGGAGCGAGGCGAATTGTCACGTCAGCTTGATCGGGAGCATCGCCCGGAGCGCATTTGCGCCTGCGCCCGGCAACTGATTCGCCATGGCGAACCGCGCATCGGGGCTATCGGGCGGGGTCGGGACTCGTCTGCGTGCGCCCATCGGGGCGCACGCAGAACCGCTTCCCCAAGCGGTCATCGGCCTGCCGGCCGACGATCAATCAGCGCGGATCAGGCCGCGATGGCGCGCTCCAGCTGGTATGCCGCGGCGGCGATCTCTTCCTCTTCGGCCACGCGTCTGGCCAGCTTGTTGCGGGTTTCAAGGTCCACCGGCCACAGACCGGCGCAAACCTGACGACGGGGCTCGCCCGCCGCGCCCATCACGTCCGGCGCGAAATCCAGGCTCTTGTAGATGCGCAGCATGGGTTCGTCGAACACCGCCACGTAGAACTCCAGGCCGAAGCGCAGGCCGGCGTCGATGCCCGCAAGCAACAGCGCTGACGTGATTTTCAGCGCCTCGCGCGGCGAACGCACATTGGGCGAAACGCAGAATCTGGTGATTTCCCAGATCGTCGGCGAGCTGATGGTGACGCCGTCGGTGAGGTGATTGAAATGTTCGCCGATCATGGTGCGCCCGGTGGTCGGCATCAACCGGCCGGACCCGCCATGGGATCCGTCTTCAAGTTCGTAGATGATGTAGAGCGGCCCGAGCGGGTCGTACTGATCGCGCTCCCAACCATTTTCATCGACAGTGACGTCCCACTTCATGCGGTCGCGAAACTGTGTCGTGCGGTCCTTGAACATGCCGTCGACGAGGCGAGGATAATTTTGCAACTCGTGGCTATTGACATACCGGATCATGACGCTCTCCTTGGGGAAGTTGACCTCATGAATATCCGATATTAATAATGAATAGAAGCTGAAGGGAACGTAAATATTCAGTTGCATTTAACTAAATATCGATCACACCGCTTCTTACCGCGATGGCGACCGCATGCGGCATGTTCAACCCGCCCAGCTTGTTGCGGGCGCTGTCCAGATAGACCCGGAGCGTGTTTTCCGAGATCTTGAGGTTTTCGGCGATCTGCCCCCGGCTGAGCCCGGAAGAGATCATGGCAAGCGCATCCTTTTCCCGCGGGGACAAGGTCGCGAAATCGTCTTTGCCCTGAACGTCGAAAATCTCAAGCACCTTCTGGTGAATGAAATTCGCGACAAGCAGCCAATCGCTGGCCGTCTCGGATATATACTGTTCCCACAGGCGGTCGGTGCATGTCTTGTTGATGGTCAGCACCGCGAACTGCCCGTTCGGGCCGCGAATGGGCACGGTGTAGCCCTGATTGCCCACGCCGGCGTCCACGGCCTCCAGGATCAGCTTGCGGCTTTTCTTGGGGCCCCAGTCCAGGCGCTTCCAGTCAAGCGGCGTGAAGCTCTGGATCGCGCCCAGAACGGTCGGATCGGCGTCCTTGTAGTTCTCCTCGAGGTATCGCTGGGACCAGTCAGCGCGATAGGTGATTTCGCCAAACTGGTAATCGCCGAAAGTGACGCCGCCTCCGAACGAGACGACCACGTACACGACATGATCCACGTCATAGATGTCCCGGATCAGGTCGGCGAACAGACGCACGTCCTCGACCTTCGTAAACTCGGGAATCCCCTCTATGATGGAGCGAATCCGCTCAGACATCCAGCATTGCCTAACCCCATGACACCGCGCCGATCTTAGACGCTAACGACGCCGGAGGCCACTTATTGTGAAAATGAACCTTGCATGAATGTCTTGCTCGCCCTATAGGTGATTAACCACAGGTGAATGAAATCATTCGTGGTGAAGCGGGCAACTGCCAGGGGGGATCGATCTGGACCAACACGGCACGCGTTTCTGATTGAGAGGCCCGCAAGAAGCACAGGACGCACGACCTCCCCCACGACCTCCCCCTGGCATTGGCTGACGTCTGGGTCGGCCCTGTCGAATCAACCGCTTGCCGTTCCCCCGGGGAAGGAGACCGGCGGTCGGGGCAACGCAGTCCATGCGGCGCGATGGGTGGTCGCGACGCATGCGTCCGGCAACGACGCCGGCGTGACCGCGCTCCGGACGGGGTGTTTCCGGGCGCCCGATGTCGATTCAGGCCATGTCGCCTGACCGAGTGCGCATCTTCCACGCTTCGAAGCATTTTACGCGACGCTACGTTCACCAATTTAGGCGATCGAGGAAATTTGCCTATTCCCCGGAAATGGCGAGGCGCCTCCAGCTAAGTCGTTGCGGCAATTGACGTGAAGCGGAAAATTCCGTCAAAAAATCGGGCGTCGAGATCCGCGACGCCCGAATCGGCGTTCAGAAAAGCGATTCGGCGCCTCAGCCGCGCGCCGCCTCCACCGCATCCTCGAAAGTGCGCAATCCGGTGATGGGCGCGCTCACCAGAACCGCCATGTTGCCGGGCTTGTGTTCGTTGCGCAGCATCTTGGTGTGGGCCAGCGGGATGTCGGCCCACGGAAACACCTCCGACATGCAGGGATCCAGGCGCCTCTCCAGCATCAGCTGGTTGGCCTGGCTGGCCTGCTTGAGGTTGGCGAAGTGACTGCCTTGTATGCGCTTCTGGTGCATCCAGAGGTAGCGCGCATCCATCGTGAGATTATACCCGGTCGTGCCCGCGCAAATCACCACCATGCCGCCGCGCTTCACCACGAAGGTCGACACCGGAAACGTCGCCTCGCCCGGGTGTTCGAACACCAGGTCCACGTTGTTTCCCTTGCCGGTGATCTCCCAGATCGCCTTGCCGAATTTTCGCACGCCGGCGAACCATTGCTTGTACTCTGGCGTGTTCACCTTCGGGAGCTGCCCCCAGCAGTTGAATTCCTTGCGATTGATCACCCCCTTGGCCCCGAGGCTCAGCACGAAATCGCGCTTGTCCTCGTCCGAGATCACCCCGATGGCGTTGGCGCCCGCGGTGTTGATGAGCTGGATCGCGAATGACCCCAGGCCGCCCGAGGCGCCCCAGACCAGCACGTTCTGCCCCGGGCGCAGCACATGCGGGCGGTGGCCGAACAGCATCCGATAGGCGGTGGCCAGGGTCAGCGTGTAGCAGGCGCTTTCCTCCCAGGTCAGGTGCTGGGGGCGGCGCATCAGCTGCTGCGCCTGCACGTTGGTGAACTGGGCGAAGGATCCGTCCGGCGTCTCGTAGCCCCAGATCCGCTGGCTGTCGGAGAACATCGGATCGCCGCCGTTGCACTCCTCGTCGTCGCCGTCGTCCTGATTGCAGTGGATCACCACCTCGTCGCCGACCTTCCAGCGCCGCACCTTGTCACCCACCGCCCAGACGATGCCCGCGGCGTCGGATCCGGCGATGTGATAGGCGGCCTTGTGGATGTCGAAAGGCGATATCGGCGTGCCGAGCCCGGCCCAGACGCCGTTGTAATTGACCCCCGCGGCCATGACGAAGACCAGCACCTCGTGGCTGTCGATCTTCGGCGTGTCGACGACTTCCAGCTGCATCGCCTGCTCGGGTTCGCCATGGCGCTCGCGCCGGATCGCCCAGGCGTACATCTGCGCGGGCACATGGCCGAGCGGCGGGATCTCGCCGATCTCGTAGAGGTCCTTGAGCGGAGCGTCGTATTCGTATGGGGCCGCCGGCGTGTCCAGAGGGGCCATGGTGCTCTCCTTGATGCTGCGCGGCGGCGCATCGCACCTGCTCGCGCAATAATCATGCGTAAACCTGATGGGCCGAGGAATGACATTGCTCAGGAGGTGACGCAACCCCCTTTTGTGCAGCGCGTCAGGGGCTCAAAAGACAGGATAAAAGCAATTTGGGAATCGCTGCGCAATTTTCATAAATTTTTTCATGCATTCTTGACGAATGCGCAAACAAGCGATTTGCGGAATCGCGCCGCCGCCCGACCTGACCATGCCGTTGGCGCGGGATGCGCTGAATCGGGCGCCTCGCGGCCAAACAGCGGCGCTGACCGGGCGGGGCGGCCCCGGCGCCGGGCCATCTGCGGCGATGCGCGCCGTCGCCCGGAAATTAACTTCCGAAATCACCCGGGGCTTGCGCAACATCCTGTCGCATGCAATCCATGTCGCGCCGCACAAGATTCCCCTCCCCCATTCCCCTCCCCCGCCGATGCCGCCCGCCCCGCCGACCGCATGTTTCCACCACTGAACGCCAATGCGCAGGATGCCGCCCATGACCGTCCAGAAAGACCGCCCCTGGCTGTTCCGCACCTATGCGGGCCATTCCACCGCCGCCGCGTCGAACGCGCTGTATCGCGCCAATCTCGACAAGGGGCAGACCGGGCTTTCGGTGGCCTTCGATCTGCCCACCCAGACCGGCTATGACAGCGACGACCCGCTGGCGCGCGGCGAGGTGGGCAAGGTCGGCGTGCCGGTCTCGCATCTGGGCGACATGCGGGCGCTGTTCGACGGCATTCCGCTGGAAGGCATGAACACCTCCATGACCATCAACGCCACCGCGGCGTGGATGCTGGCGCTCTACATCGCGGCGGCCGAGGAGCAGGGCGCGGACATCGCCAAGCTGCAGGGCACGGTGCAAAACGACATCATCAAGGAATATCTCAGCCGCGGCACCTATGTGTTCCCGCCGGCGCCGTCGCTCAGGCTGATCGGCGACATCGCCGCCTACGCCTACACGGCGGTTCCGAAATGGAACCCGATGAATGTCTGCTCCTACCATCTGCAGGAGGCCGGCGCGACGCCCGAGCAGGAACTGGCCTTCGCGCTGACCACCGCCATCGCCGTGCTCGACACGGTGAAGGCCCAGGGCGCGATCCCGGAGACGGATTTCCCGAAAATGGTCGGGCGGATCTCGTTCTTCGTCAATGCCGGCATCCGCTTTGTCACCGAGATGTGCAAGATGCGCGCCTTCGTGGACCTCTGGGACGAGATCTGCGCCGATCGCTACGGGGTGAGCGACCCGAAGATGCGCCGCTTTCGCTACGGCGTGCAGGTGAACTCGCTGGGCCTGACCGAACAGCAGCCGGAAAACAACGTCTATCGCATTCTCATCGAGATGCTGGCGGTCACCCTGTCAAAGAACGCCCGCGCCCGCGCCGTGCAGCTGCCCGCCTGGAACGAGGCGCTGGGCCTGCCCCGCCCCTGGGATCAGCAATGGTCGCTCAGGATGCAGCAGATCATGGCCTATGAAACCGACCTGCTGGAATACGGCGACCTGTTCGACGGCAACCCCGTGGTCGAGGCCAAGGTCGAGACCCTGAAGGCCGGCGCCCGGGCCGAACTCGCCCGCATCGACGCCATGGGCGGCGCGGTCGAGGCCATCGATTACATGAAGGCGCAGCTGGTTGAGGCCAACGCCGCGCGGCTGGCCCGCATCGAACGGGGCGAAACCGTGGTGGTCGGCGTCAACCGTTTCGAGATCGGCGAGAAAAGCCCGCTGGTCGCCGGCGACGGCAGCGGCGACGGCGGCATCATGACCGTGGACCCGGCTGTCGAGGCCAACCAGATCGCCGCGCTGAGGGCCTGGCGCGACGCCCGCGACCCGGCGGCGGTCGACGCGGCGCTGGCGGCGCTGCGCGCGGCGGCCAGAAGCGGCGACAACATCATGCCGCCCTCGATCATGGCCGCCAAGGCCGGCGTCACCACCGGCGAATGGGGCCGGGCCATGCGCGACGCCTTCGGCGAATACCGCGCCCCCACCGGCGTCGGCAAGGCCGCCGCCGCGCATGCGGAGGGGCTGGAGGATCTGCGCGCCCAGGTCGACGCGCTGTCCGCGCAGCTGGGGCGGCGGCTGAAATTCGTGGTCGGCAAGCCCGGGCTCGACGGCCATTCCAACGGCGCCGAACAGATCGCCGTGCGCGCCCGCGACTGCGGCATGGAGGTGGTCTACGAAGGCATCCGCCTGACCCCGGCGCAGATCGTCAACGCGGCGCTGGAGGAAAGCGCCCATGTGGTGGGGCTGTCGATCCTGTCGGGATCGCACCTGCCGCTGATCGCGGAGGTGATGGAGCGCATGCGCGCCGCCGGGCTCGACGACGTGCCGGTGGTGGCCGGCGGAATCATCCCGGACGCCGACGCGGCGACCCTGCGCGACCACGGCGTGGCGCGGGTCTACACGCCCAAGGATTTCGAACTGAACCGCATCATGGCCGACATCGTGGCGCTGGTTGCGGCGCAGAGCCAACGGGCGGCGTAACTCCGGTCGAGACTCGGCCAATGGCGGATCGGGATCCGCCCTACCCTGATGTCGAAACCCGCGCAGGGCGGATCCCGATCCGCCATTGGCGGTTCAGCCCGCCAGCCCGGGCAGCAGGGTTTTCAGGCTCGACACCATCATCTCCACCGCGATCCCGGCCAGGATCATGCCCATGATCCGCGCCAGAATGCTGATCGCCGAACGCCCCAACAGCCTTGACGCCTGCGTGGCGCCGACAAAAGCGACCCCCAGCATGGCCACGATCGCCGCCAGCGCCGCCCACAGCGCCGTCTGGCTGGCGGCGCTGGCGGCCTGGTCCTCGAACAGGATGAGGGTGGAGATCGTTCCGGGCCCCAGCAGCATCGGCACCGTGAGCGGATAGAAGGTCGGATCCTCCTGACTGGAATAGACCCGGGTTTCCTCCCTTGAGCCCTGATGCGAGGCCGGGGCGGCGCCCTGCACCATGTTGATGGCGATCAGCAGCAGCAGCAGCCCGCCGGCCAGCCGGAACGCGTCGATGCCGATGCCGAACACGCCGAGCGCCGCCTCGCCGCCAAGCAGGATCAGCGCCCCGCCAACGGCTGTGCCCGCGGTGACCGCCAGCGCGATGGCGCGTCGTCGCGCCGGATCGTACCCGGCGGTCAGGGACAGGAACACCGGGATGTTGGCCACCGGGCTCATCACCGAGAACAGCGCCGCGAAGGCTTTCAGAAAGAACGGGAAATCCATGGGATGCGCCTGCCTTGGCTCGGTGGAGGGGTCGCCCGGGTGGTATCCGCCCGCCCGCCGGCCGTCCAGAGGCGGTTTCGCGGGGGCGCCGGGTCCGCGGGCTCATGGCTTCGCGTCGCGGCTGAACAGGTAGATCGCCAGCGCCCCCGCCACCGTCAGCGCGTAATAGAGGAATATCGACCCATACGCGGCGTCCGATCCGTCGCGCGCCGCCCAGTCGAACACCCGCCCGGTGGCGAACTGCCCCAGGCCGACGCCGCCGATGCCGAAGAAATTCATCAGCGTCACCCCGCGCCCGGCCAGATGCGGCGGGAAGAGGCTGCGCGCATGGGCCATCAGCACCGCGTAGGAGGCGGCCGAGAACCCGATCACCGTCATCAGCGCCGTCGCCATGTCCGCGCCCACGCCCCGGCTGAGCCAGAACACGCTCGCCGCTCCGGCGCCGTTGCACCCGATGACAAGCCATTTGCGCGTGCCAAGCACCCGGTCAGCGGATCCGATCAGCAGGCTTCCCGCCGCCATCGCCGCCGCCATCCAGGTGGTGGCGAGGCCGATGCCGATCGCGTCCATGCCGTGGATGTCGGCCAGATACGGCCCGGCCCATGCCCCCCTGATCCCCGCCGACATCGCGTAGTTGAACAGCGCCAGCGGCAGCAGCGGCCACAGCGCGCGCATGCGCAGCAGGGTGACGATGCCGGCCAGCCCGGCGTCGCCCGGGTCGCGCAGGCGCTCGGGATCCACCATCACCGCCGTCACCAGCGCGGCGATCGCCGCGGCCAGCGCCGCAAGCCCGATCACCACGGCGCGCCAGCCCAAGGAGTCGACCGCATAGGCCAGGGGCGCCGCGCCCAGCACGTTGCCCAGCGACCCGAAGGCGATCATCATCCCCGACAGGCTGGCGAAGCGCGCCATGGCGTAGCGGCGCGCGAACAGAAACATCCCCGCCATCAGGATCGGCGCGCAGCCCGCCCCGATCATGGCCATGCCGGCGATCAGCGCCCAGGCCCCCTGGGCGAATGCGAAGACCAGCGCCCCGCCCCCGGCCCCCAGGAACATCGCCCAGCCGACGATGCGCCGCGGCCCGAACCGATCCAGCGCCAGCCCCACCGGGATCTGCGCCAGCGCGAAGGCCGCGAACCAGGCCCCGGCGGCGTTGGACAGATCCACCGGGCCGACCCCCAGATCGGTTGTCAGCGACGGGGCCAGCACCGCCAGGAACGACCGGTAGAACTGGCTCACCAGATAGGCGACGAACAGGGCGGCGAGGTCGGACATGGGAACTCCAATCGCGGGATCGTTCCGCAATTCCGCTGAAATCCTCCTTGCGTCAAGCGCCGTTCCGCGTCACCACGAAAGCATGCACAAGGAGGATGCGAGATGGCCGACGGCGTTCTGAGCAACATGCAGACACGGGATGTGGAGACCCTGCTCCATCCCTACACCAACGCAGTGGTTCACCGGCAGACCGGTCCCCACATCATCGCCTCGGGCGAGGGGATCTACGTCACCGACAACAGCGGCAAGCGCTATATCGAGGGGCTGGCCGGGCTCTGGTGCTGCGGGCTCGGCTTCAGCGATCCCGAGCTGGTCGAGGCCGCCAAGGCGCAGCTCGACAAGCTGCCCTATTATCACCTGTTCGGCGGGCGCTCCCACGAACCGGCGATCGAACTGGGCGAGAAGATCAAGGAATTGTCGCCGGGCATGGCGCGGGTGATCTACCAGTCATCGGGTTCCGAGGCCAACGAGACCCAGGTGAAGCTTGCGTGGTATTACAACAACGCGCTGGGCCGGCCCAGGAAGAAGAAGATCATTTCGCGCCAGAAAGGCTATCACGGGGTCACCATCGTCTCGGCCTCGATGACCGGTTTGCCGGCCAACCACATGGATTTCGACCTGCCGGTCGATCGCATCCTGCACAGCTCGACGCCCCACTATTGGCGCGGCGCCGCGGATGGCGAGACCGAGGCCGAATTCACCGCCCGCCTCGCCGCCGATCTCGAAGCGCTGATCGAGCGCGAGGGCGCGGACACCATCGCCGCCTTCATCGCCGAACCGGTGATGGGGGCCGGCGGCGTGATCGTGCCGCCCGAAGGCTATTTCGAGGCGATCCGCCCGATCCTCGCGCGCCACGACATCCTGATGATCGCCGACGAGGTGATCTGCGGCTTCGGGCGCACCGGCGAGTGGTTCGGGCATCAGACCCTGAACATGCAGCCGACTTCGGTGTCCATGGCCAAGCAGCTCACCGCCGGGTTCGCGCCGCTTTCCGCCGTGGCCATCGACCAGACCATGGCTGACGTGATCGAGGCCAACAGCGGCAAGATCGGCGTGTTCGGCCATGGCTTCACCTATGGCGGGCACCCGCTGGGCTGCGCCATCGGCGTCAAGGCGCTGGAAATCTACCAACGCCGCCGCATCGTCGATCACGTGCGCGCGGTGACGCCGCTGTTCAAGGCGCGGCTCGACGCGCTGGCCGGGCATCCGCTGGTGGGCGAGGCGCGCAGCCTCGGGCTGATGGGGGCGTTGGAGCTGGCGCCGGACAATTCCGGCAAATCGGCTTTCCAGCCCGCGGGCAAGGTCGGCGCGCGCTTCGCGGCGGAACTGCTGCAACGCGGGGTGATCCTGCGCGCGATCGGCGATTCAGTCGCCTTCTGCCCGCCGATGATCATCACCGAGGCCGAGATCGAGGACCTGTTCGCCCCCATGGAGGCCGCGCTCGACGCCGCCCATCACTGGGCGAAAGCCGAAGGCTTCATGGCCTGACCGTTCAGCCCCGAATCCAGCATCGCGCCCGGCCGCCGCGCCGGGCGCGATTCGCGCGCAACCGCCGTAGCGCCGCGCCGCAGCGCCCGCATGGCGCGGCAGGCCCGGGAGAAGGGCTGGGGGGAAGGGTTGGGGAGGGTCTGACGACGGCCAATCGGCCCGCCCCGGTATCGTCCACGCACCACGCCACGCCTCTCGCACCGAGCCGTCTGACAAGCCGCGCGACACTCCGGCAAACGCTATTCGCCCTCCATGACGCGCACGGCAACAAAGACAGGTATGGGTGGCATATGTCAACTGCGGTGAGCATATTTGGTGGGGCGTCACTAAATATAAGGGGGGCTTACATATGATATTCAAAATCTTCCGCGCCAACGAATGGCAAGGATTCCGGAAAACCGGCGTATTCGACGGATCTCCGGCAGATATTCACGACGGGTTCATTCATTTTTCTACTGCCGCGCAGGTGAAAACCACTGCGGCGAAACACTTCAAGGGGGAGCCTGACCTGACGATCGCCGCCTTTGACGCCGCCGGTTTCGGCGCGGCGCTGAAATGGGAACCCTCGCGCGGCGGCGATCTGTTCCCGCATCTGCACGGCGCGCTGCGCCGCGAGCGGCTGCGCTGGGCGGCGCCGCTGCCGCTCGGTCCCGACGGCGCCCACGCTTTCCCGGCCGCGACCTTCCGGCCCGCGACGCCATGAACGCGCTGATCGAAAGGGCCGGGCTCGCGGCCCTGCGCCAGATCGACCCCGAACGCGCCCACGCGCTGGCGCTGCTGGCGCTGCGGCTCGGGTTCGCGCCCGGGACGGGGCCGGTGACCACGCCGCGCCTGTCGGGCGAGGTCATGGGGCTGGCCTTCCCCAACCCCGTTGGCGTCGCCGCCGGGTTCGACAAGAACGCCGAGGCGGTGGACGCGGCCCTGAAAACCGGGGTCGGCTTCGTCGAGATCGGCGCCGTCACCCCGCACCCGCAGCCGGGCAACCCGCGCCCGCGCCTGTTCCGGCTGCCCCGGGACCGCGCCGCCATCAACCGCTTCGGCTTCAACAATCAGGGCATGGAGGCGGTGGCGACGCGGCTGGCCGCGCGGCGCGGGTCGGGCGTGGTCGGGGTCAATCTCGGGGCCAACAAGGATTCGGCCGACCGCGCGGCGGATTACGTCGCGGTGCTGCGGCGCTTCGCACGCCCGGCGGATTTCTTCACCGTCAACGTATCGTCCCCCAACACCGAACGCCTGCGCGACCTGCAGGGCCGCGCGGCGCTGGACAGGCTGCTGGCCCGATGCGTCAACGCGCGGGACGACGCCGCGCCCGGCAAGCCGCTGCTGGTGAAGATCGCCCCGGACCTCGCCGAATCCGACCTCGCCGACGTGGCCGAAATCTGCCTCGCGCACGGCGTCGACGGCATCGTCGCCACCAACACCACGCTGGCCCGGGACGGGCTGCGCAGCCCCCACGCGCACCAGGCCGGCGGTCTGTCGGGCCAGCCGCTGTTCGCGCGCTCGACCGAGGTGCTGCGCAGCCTGGCGCGCCGCCTTGACGGCCGGCTGACGCTGATCGGGGTGGGCGGCGTCGCCTCGCCCGAACAGGCCTATGCGAAAATCCGCGCCGGGGCGCGGCTGGTTCAGCTTTACACCGGCATGGTCTATGCCGGCGTCTCGCTGGGCGCGCAGATCGCGCGCGGGCTCGACGATCTGCTGGCGCGCGACGGATTTTCCCATGTGTCCGAGGCGGTGGGCGCCGATCTCTGACCCGCCCGCCCGACCCGGGCGCACCGGCGGATCCTGCCGAATCCGCTTGCGATCAGGGGCTTGGCGCGGATTCGCCGCGCCCGGTCGCGCCCCGGCAAGCGGCGTCAAGGTCGCACCGCGCAACAATCATCCGTCAACCGCTTGAAATGGCGGAAATTTGCCCGCGCCGCCGCCCGCCACGGGCTGTATTGCATGGTCGCGACCCCTGTGTTAGCAACCGCACGAATTAAGGGAAACGCTCGCTTCCCAACCAATCCGGGCGCCTGGCAAGGGCGTTTGCCCGAAAACATGTGGAAGGGATCACGTGGCCGATTCAGCTTCGCTTGTATCCGGACTGGCAGGTCGCTACGCGACGGCGCTGTTCGAACTCGCCGAGGAAGCCGACAAGCTTTCAGCGGTGGAGGCCGATCTCGTGGCGCTGAAAGGCGCGCTCGCCGACAGCGCCGACCTGCGCAGCGTCGTGGCCAGCCCTGTCTACACCCGCGAGAATCAGGGCGCCGCGATGGTCGCGCTCGCCGACGCGATGAAGCTGAACGGGCTCACCCGCAACATCCTGCGCCTGATGGCCGCCAAGCGCCGGCTGTTCGCGCTGGACGCGGTCTGCGACGGCTTCGCGGCGCTGGCCGCCGACAAGCGCGGCGAAGTGACCGCCGAGGTCACCGCCGCCGCCGCCCTGTCCGAGGATCAGCTGAATTCGCTGTCCGAGGCGCTGAAAGCCTCGGTCGGCAAGGACGTGAAACTGAATGTCGCCGTCGATGAAAGCCTCATCGGCGGCCTTGTCGTCAAAGTTGGTTCGCGCATGGTCGACACCTCGATCCGCGCGCGTCTCGCCAATATGCAAAATATGATGAAAGAGGTCGGGTGATGGGCATCCAAGCGGCTGAAATTTCTGCGATCCTCAAGGAGCAGATCAAGAACTTCGGCCAGGAAGCCGAAGTCGCCGAGGTCGGGCGGGTGCTGTCCGTCGGCGACGGCATCGCGCGCGTGCACGGGCTGGACAACGTCCAGGCCGGCGAGACCGTGGAATTCCCCGGCGGCATCATGGGCATGGCGCTGAACCTCGAAGCCGACAACGTCGGCGTGGTGATCTTCGGCTCGGACCGGGACATCAAGGAAGGCGACGTGGTCAAGCGCACCGGCGCCATCGTCGACGTGCCCGTGGGCAAGGGCCTGCTGGGCCGGGTGGTCGACGCGCTGGGCAATCCGCTGGACGGCAAGGGCCCGATCGAATCGGATCAGCGGTCGCGCTCCGACGTGAAGGCCCCCGGCATCATCCCGCGCAAATCGGTGCATGAGCCCATGGCCACCGGCCTCAAGGCCATCGACGCGCTGATCCCCATCGGCCGCGGCCAGCGCGAACTGATCATCGGCGACCGCCAGACTGGCAAGACCGCGGTGGCGCTCGACGCCATCCTCAACCAGAAATCCTACAACGACGAGGCCGGCGACGACGAGAGCAAGAAGCTCTACTGCGTCTACGTGGCCATCGGCCAGAAGCGCTCCACCGTGGCGCAGCTGGTGAAGAAACTCGAGGAAACCGGCGCGATCGAATATTCGATCATCGTCGCCGCCACCGCCTCGGACCCGGCGCCGATGCAGTTTCTCGCGCCCTACTCGGCGGCCTCCATCGCCGAGTATTTCCGCGACAACGGCATGCACGCGCTGATCATCTTCGACGATCTGTCCAAGCAGGCCGTGGCCTATCGCCAGATGTCGCTGCTGCTGCGCCGTCCGCCGGGCCGCGAAGCCTATCCGGGCGACGTGTTCTACCTGCATTCGCGCCTGCTCGAACGCTCGGCCAAGCTGAACGAGGATTTCGGCTCCGGGTCGCTGACCGCGCTGCCGATCATCGAAACCCAGGGCGGCGACGTGTCGGCCTTCATCCCGACCAACGTGATCTCGATCACCGACGGCCAGATCTTTCTCGAGACCGAACTGTTCTACCAGGGCATCCGCCCGGCGGTGAATGTCGGCCTGTCGGTGTCGCGCGTCGGATCGTCGGCGCAGACCAAGGCGATGAAATCGGTGGCCGGCTCGATCAAGCTGGAGCTGGCGCAGTATCGCGAGATGGCGGCCTTCGCGCAGTTCGGATCCGATCTCGACGCCGCGACCCAGCGCATGCTGAACCGCGGCGCGCGGCTCACCGAACTGCTCAAGCAGGCGCAATACGCGCCGCTGACCAACCCCGAGCAGGTGGTGGTGATCTATTCCGGCACCATGGGCTATCTCGACAAGATCGAGGTCAGCGACGTGGGGCGGTTCGAACATGGTCTGCTGGCGCATTTCCGCACCAGCCATCAGGACGTTCTCGACGAGCTGCGCGACAATGATCAGAAGGTCGCAGGCGCGATCGAGGACAAGATCAAGGCCGCCATCGAAGACTACGCCAAGGGCTTCGCGTAAGACGCCGTTAGGGAGGAGCGAGCCACATGGCGAACCTCAAGGATCTGAAAAACCGGATCGACAGCGTCACGTCCACGCGCAAGATCACCAAGGCGATGCAGATGGTGGCGGCCGCGAAGCTGCGCCGGGCGCAGGAATCCGCCGAAGCCGCCCGCCCCTATGCGGAACGCATGGACGTGGTGCTCGGCAATCTGGCGCGGGTCGCGAACCCGGACACCGCCCCCAAGCTGCTTGCGGGGACCGGCCGGGACGACACGCATCTGTTGATCGTCGCCACCTCCGAACGCGGGCTGTGCGGGGGATTCAACTCCTCCATCGTGCGGCTGGCGCGGGTGAAGATCGCGGAACTGCTCGCTGCGGGCAAGACCGTGAAGATCCTCACCATCGGCAAGAAGGGCCGCGAACAGCTGAAGCGCGAATACGGCAAGCTGTTCGTCAATCACGTCGACATGACGGCGGTGAAGCGGGTGTCCTACAAGGACGCCCATGGCATCGCCCATGATCTGCTGGCGCAGTTCCGGGCCGGCGAATTCGACGTGGTGACGCTGTTCTTCAACCGCTTTGAATCGGTGATCTCGCAGGTCCCGGTGGCCCAGCAGCTGATCCCGGCGACCTTCGAGCCGGCAGAGGCCGGCGCCGCGCCGGTGCATTACGATTACGAGCCCGACGAGGAAGGGATCCTCGCCGATCTCCTGCCCCGCTCGGTGGCCACGCAGATCTTCACCGGGCTGCTGGAAAACGCCGCCTCCGAACAGGGCGCGCGCATGTCCGCCATGGACAACGCCACCCGCAACGCAGGCGAGATGATCGACAAGCTGACGATCGTCTACAACCGCTCGCGTCAGGCTGCGATCACCAACGAACTGATCGAGATCATTTCGGGCGCCGAGGCGCTCTGACGATACGGAGAGACCGAAAATGGCTAACGCTGTCGGCAAAATCACGCAGGTCATCGGCGCCGTCGTCGACGTTCAGTTCGACGATGAACACCTGCCCGCGATTCTGAACGCGCTCGAAACCGAAAACAACGGCCAGCGGCTGGTGCTCGAAGTGGCGCAGCATCTGGGCGAGAACATCGTGCGCACCATCGCCATGGACGCCACCGAAGGGCTGGTGCGCGGCGCGCCCGTGACCGACACCGACGGGCCGATCACCGTGCCCGTGGGCGACAACACGCTGGGCCGGATCATGAACGTCATCGGCGAGCCGATCGACGAAAAGGGCCCGATCGAGACCGAAGAGCGCCGCGCGATCCACCAGGACGCCCCGACCTTCGCCGAACAGGCCACCGAATCCACGGTGCTGGTCACCGGCATCAAGGTCATCGACCTGCTCGCCCCCTACGCCAAGGGCGGCAAGATCGGCCTGTTCGGCGGCGCCGGCGTGGGCAAGACGGTTCTGATTCAGGAACTGATCAACAACGTCGCCAAGGTGCATTCGGGCTATTCGGTGTTCGCCGGGGTCGGCGAGCGCACCCGCGAGGGCAACGACCTCTACTACGAATTCATCGAATCCGGGGTCATCAACGCCGACAACCTGTCCGAATCCAAGGTGGCGCTGGTCTTCGGCCAGATGAACGAGCCGCCGGGCGCCCGCCTGCGCGTGGCGCTGTCCGGTCTGACCCTGGCCGAACAGTTCCGCGACCAGTCCGGCACCGACGTGCTGTTCTTCGTCGACAACATCTTCCGCTTCACCCAGGCCGGGTCCGAGGTGTCGGCGCTGCTGGGCCGCATCCCCTCGGCGGTGGGCTACCAGCCGACGCTGGCCACCGACATGGGCGCGCTGCAGGAACGCATCACCTCCACCAAGGCCGGCTCGATCACCTCGGTGCAGGCGATCTACGTGCCCGCGGACGATCTCACCGACCCGGCGCCCGCGACCTCCTTCGCGCATCTCGACGCCACCACGGTGCTGTCGCGCGCGATCTCGGAGCTCGGCATCTACCCGGCCGTCGATCCGCTCGATTCGACCTCGCGCCTGCTCGATCCGGGCGTCATCGGCGAAGAGCACTACGCCGTGGCCCGCCAGGTGCAGGAAATCCTTCAGCGCTACAAGGCGCTGCAGGACATCATCGCCATTCTCGGCATGGACGAGCTGTCCGAAGAAGACAAGCTCACCGTGGCCCGGGCGCGCAAGATCCAGCGCTTCCTCAGCCAGCCCTTCGACGTGGCCGAGGTGTTCACCGGCTCGCCGGGCGTGCAGGTGCCGCTGGAAAAGACCATCGACAGCTTCAAGCGGGTCTGCGCCGGCGAATTCGATCACCTGCCCGAGGCCGCCTTCTACATGGTCGGCGACATCGACGAAGTGATCGCCAAGGCCGAGAAGCTGGCCGCCGAAGCCGCCTGATCGCGCTTGAGAGGAGGCCCTGATGGCCGACAAGATGCAGTTCGACTTCGTGTCGCCCGAGCGCCGTCTCGCCTCGGGCGAGGTGGACAGCGTGGCGATCCCGGGGATGGAGGGCGACATGACCGCCCTTCCCGACCACTCGCCGCTGCTGACCACGCTGCGCCCGGGGATCGTCGCCTCTCATGACGGCGGCGCGGTCACCGAATTCGTGGTGACCGGCGGCTTCGCCGACATCTCGCCGGCGGGAACCACCGTGCTGGCCGAGGCGGCCATCGCGCGCGCCGACGCCAACCGCGAATGGCTCGACGCGATGATAAAAGAGGCCGAAGAGGCCCTGGAGGTCGCGGGCGAGCGCGACAAGGCCGCCGCCGCCCTGCGGATCAATGATTTCCACGCATTGGCCACACAGCTCGGCCTCTGACCCGATACGGACAGTGACTGGAAAACGCCCCGCCGGATCAACCGGCGGGGCGTTTTTTCGTCCGCGGGGCGCTACGGCTTGCGCCGGGCTCCAGATCGGGCTCCGGTTCGGGGCGCGAGCCCGGCGATTTCAGCGATCACCGCGCGCGGCAGGCGCGTGTCGGCGCCCTCCGGCGCCACATCCAGCGCGCTTTCCAGATCCTTCTTCAGAATCCCCAGCGTGTTGCCCGGCGAAAACCCGTGCCGCGCGAATTCGATCTCCTCAAAGCCGCTGGCCAGCCAGTTCTGCCCCGAGCTTTGATGGATCAGCGCCAGCAGCCGCGCCTCGTCCAGCCCCAGCCGGTCGCCCCAGTCGAGCACCAGCCGCGTCATCGCCGTCCCGGCCCCGGCCAGCAGATTGTTGAGCACCTTGGCGCTCATCCCGGCGCCAAAGCCGCCCATGCGGTGAAAACTGCCGCCCATGGCCTCGAACAGCGGCATCAAGTAGTCCAGATCCGCGTCGCGCCCGCCCAGCATGAAGGACAGCCGCCTTTCCTCGGCGGCGATCGCCGCTCCGGACATGGGCGCGTCCACCAGCCGGATCGCGGGCGAAACCCGCGCCGCCAGCCCGCGCAGCCATCGCGGCGACAGCGTCGAGGAAATCACCAGATGCGTCAGCCCCGGCAGCCGCGCCAGCAGCTTCTGCGCATCGAACAGCGCCGCCTCGGTCTGGGCGATGTCGCGCACCACCGTCACCAGCACGCTTGTCCCGGGCGGCGGCGCCGCCGGATCCGCCGCCATGCGCGGCGCCAGGTCGCCGAAGTCCGACGCCGGGCGGATATCGAACCCGGTCGCGTCGAACCCGGCCGCCAGCAGCGCCGCCAGCATCGGCCGCCCCATGCGCCCGCAGCCGGCGACGCACACCTGCGCATCCTTGCCGATGATCTCCGCGCTCATCGCGCGCGAATTCCGGCGCCTGCCCGCGTCACCGGGTCCCGGCGATCGAGAATTCGATGCGCCGGTTGCGGCTGCGGTTCCAGGCGGTGTCATTGCCCGCCACCGGGCGGGTTTCGCCAAAGCCCACCGAACGCAGCCGGCTGGGGGCGACGCCGTGATCGACCAGATAGCGGGTGACCGAACGCGCCCGCGCCTCGGACAGCCGCTGGTTCAGCCCCGCCGACCCGACCGAATCGGTGTGCCCGGCGACCTGGATCACGAAATCCGGGCAGCGCTGGACGATGTCCACGAGGCTGTTGAGCAGGGGCCGGCTTTCGGCGTCGAGCCGGGCGCTGCCGCTGGCGAAATAGATCGCGCCGGTGCGCGAGATGATCTCGAACCGCCCGGCGCAGGCCTCGGTCGAAAACGTCCCCGTCGCCTCGACCGCCGTCGAGGCCGGGGCCTGCGCCGCGGGCGTCGGCGACGGCGTTGGGGCGGGGGCCGGGGTCGCGGCGGCGGGGGCCGCGGCGACCACCGCCTGCCCCGGCGCCGGTCCGTTGCGCCGGAACATGAAATCGAAGGACACCGTGCCCGACGGGATGACGGTGACCGAGGCCGCCTCCTCCAGCTTCTTGATGCCGTCGCTCAGCCCGAATTCCGCCGCGCCCACCGAGATCGGCGTGCCCGAGGCCACCGACACCAGATCATCGGTCAGCAGCGTCACCACGACCTCGGTCTCCATCCGCCGCTTGATCCCGTGCAGGTCAAGCTCGAAGCTCACCGGCAGCGGCATGCGGCGCACCGCCGCCAGATCCGCCAGCGTCGCGGGGTCAAGCTGCAGCGTCACCGTCGCCTCGGGGAATTTGAAGGTCTCGAAGAACAGGAACCGCATGCGCACATTGCGCAGATCCACATTGGTGTCGACGCTGTCGAGCTGGATTTTCACCGTCGCCAGCCCCTCGGGGGTGATGGCGCCGTTGAAGCTGGCGAATTTGCTGGTCTCGACCTTGGTCTGCTTCTTCACCGACTGGAAATTCAGCTTGGACACCTCGGGCACCAGGGTCCAGCCCGGCGCGAACATCGCTTCGGCGGCGCGCGCCCCGCCCGCCTGCGCCGCGACCAGACCCAGCGCCAGCAGCGCGGCGCGCAGGACCGGGCGCCGGATTCGGGCCGGGACCACGCGCGGAGGGGTGGCGAAGCCTGCAAGGGCAAAGGTCATCATGTGCTCCCAATCCAGTCAATCGGCGCGCAATCCGGGCCGCTGGCGCCAACGCGTCAGGCGCGGTCGATCATTGCGCATTTGCAACTATCCTGCAAAATGTCGCACCGAGCGATCCCGAACGCAACCCGCCCGTGGCGCGCGCCATGCCTAAACTGGCGCCGATGGACCGCGCTCAGGACCGCGCCCGCGCGGGGTCGCCGGGGGTGGGCGCGGATCGGGTGTTCGCCCGGACCGCGGCGCCTGATCCTCGTCGGGCGCTTGATCTGGCCCGGGCCCGCCGGATATGCTTCGACCCCCGGAGCAGCTTGCATGAGGAACGCCGTGACTCGCATTTTCGTGGCTCTGCTCGCCGTTTTCGCCATCTGCGCAGGCGCGCTTGGCGGCGCCGCCCGCGCGCAGCAGCGCATTGCGCTGGTCATCGGCAATGGCGACTACCAGCTGAATCCGGCCCTGCCCAACCCGGTCGCCGACGCCCGGCTGATGGCCCGCACGCTGAGCAAGGTCGGCTTCAAGGTGTTCGAGCTGCTGAACGCGAATCAGGCCAGCATGAAACAGGCGATCGCCGATTTCGGCCGCGCGCTGCGCGCCGGCGGCCCCGAGTCCGTGGGCCTGTTCTACTACGCCGGGCACGGCGTGCAGGCGCAGGGCAACAATTACCTGATCCCGATCCGCTCCACGATCCGCGACGAGGCGGATCTTGATCTGGTCGGGGTCGAGGCGCGCTGGGTGGTGCGCCAGATGGAATCCGCGCGCAACGTCACCAACATCGTCATCCTCGACGCCTGCCGCAACAACCCTTTCGCCGGGGTCGGGAGCGGCGAATCGGGGCTGGCGCGCATGGACGCGCCCACCGGCACCTTCATCGCCTACGCCACATCGCCCGGCGGCGTGGCCGAGGACGGGACCGCCGGCAACAGCCCCTTCACCTCGGCGCTGGCCACCGCGATCACCCTGCCGGGCCTGCCCATCGAACAGATGTTCAAGCAGGTGCGCGTCGAGGTGCTGCGCGACACCGACGGCGCCCAGACTCCCTGGGACAGCTCCTCGCTGGTGCAGGATTTCCAGTTCGTCGAATCCCGCGGACTGGCGGTGATCTCCGAAAACCCCGCCGAACTGAAGCTATGGACCGCCGCGCGCGATTCCGGCGACGTGGTGCAGCTGGCGCTGTTCCTGAGCGCCTACCCCCAGAGCCGCCACGCCGAGGAGGCCCGCCGCCAGCTCACCGCGGCGGTCAACGCCTCCGGCGCGCCCGCCGCGCCGCAGCAGACCGCCGCCCCTGAACCGGCCGCCAAACCCGCCCCGCCGCCGGAGATCGAGCTGATCGAGATCGCCCAGGCCACCCGTTCGCTGGTGGATTACCAGGCCTATCTCGACGCCTATCCCGACGGGGTGTTCGTGGATCTGGTGCGCGCCGAAATCGAAAGCCTGGGCAAGAAGCAGGTCAAGACCGCGACCCTGGCGCCGGTGGAGCGGATCCTGCCGCCCCCGACCGCCCCCTCCGCCGCGCCCGCGCCCATTGAACGCTTCACCGAGCCGCTTGCGGACGGGGGAGTCGAGATCATAGGGCGTTCGATCGAGATGCTCGCCAAGGGCTCGCCGCTTTTCGCGCCGATCGAGGGCCTGCCCGAGATCGCCTGGAAAGACAAGAAATGCTCCAACTGCCACCAGTGGACCCGCCCGACGCTGTGCGATCAGGGCAAGTACTACGTCGCCAATGACAAATCCCTGACCACGCGCAAGCAGCACCCCTATGGCGGCGGCTTCAAGCTGGCGCTGCGCAGCTGGGCCGGGCTCGGCTGCCGGCAGTGACCCGGCCCCGGCGCCGGGCGGCGCCGGTGACCCGACGCAGGCGCCGGGCGGCGGCGCCAACCAGACCACGAAGCCGGCGCCGTGGCCGCAGCGCCAGATCCGGCGCCAAGCCCGGCCCCAAGGCCAGCCCCCGGCGTCAGCCCGCCACCGCCGCGACCACCCGCGCCAGCTTGTCGCGCACCATCGGCGCGATCTCGCCCAGCGCCGCATTGTCCACCTCGGACATCGAGGCCACCGGATCGACCGCGGCGATCTCGAACCCGTCGCCGCAGGCCTGCACCACCACGTTGCAGGGCAGCAGCGCGCCGATCTTGTCCTCGGCGGTCAGCGCCTGATGCGCCAGCGTCGGGTTGCAGGCGCCAAGAATGTGATAGGGCCGGAAATCGAGATCGAGCTTGGCTTTCATCGTCGCCTTGATGTCGATGTCGGTGAGCACGCCGAACCCCTCGACCTTCAGCGCCTCCACCACCTGCGCGATGGCGGCGTCGATGTCGTCGGCCTTGAAGGTGGCTGCGATGTAGTAGGACATTGGCTTCTCCTTTGCCCCCGAACCGGGGGCGGGCCCGCATTGCCCCCGAACCGGGGGCGGGGCTGCATTGCCCCCGAACCGGGGGCGGGGGCTGAATTGTCCCCGCATCGGGGGCGGGGGCTGTCGAGGCCCGGCGGAATCCGAATATAGTGCCCGCAACGGCGATTTGAACGGCAAAGGCGGCGGCATGAGCGAGAAGCCCGAAACACTCCTGCAACGCATCGCGCCCGGCTGGTCGCCGGAGCTGCGCGCCGCCATCGTCGCACGCTCCAGCCGCATCCGCTGCCCGGACGGCGCGCAGCTGTTCGGCCCCGGCGACAGCTGCGAGAACTTCCTGATCCCGCTCAGCGGCGGCGTGCGGGTTGAACACATGGGCGCCACCGGGCGGTCCGTGGTGCTGTATCGGGTCGGCCCCGGGGACAGCTGCGTGATGACCACCTCATGCCTGCTGTCGGGCGCCCCCTATCAGGCCTACGGCTTCGCCGAGGGCGAGGTCGAGGCGCTGGTCATGCCCGCCGCCGCCTTCCACGATCTGGTCAATGACCGGGTGGAATTCCGCGACCTGGCGCTCAGCGTGTTCTCGCAGCGAATCATCGACCTGGTGGAGGTGATCGACGAATTCCTGCTGCATCGCGTGGATCTGCGCCTGGCGGCCTGGCTGGCCGATCGCGCCGAACTCGCCGCCGAACCCGCCGCCGACGGCGCGACGACGATCCGCGCCACCCATCAGGGCATCTCCGCCGAACTGGGCACCGCGCGCGAGGTGGTGTCGCGCATCCTCAAGGAATTCGAGCGCCGCGGCTGGATCGCGCTCGCCCGCGGCGAGGTGCGGCTGCTGGACCAGTCCGCCCTGCGCAGCTTCGCCGCCGCCCGATAGTCGCGCGCGATCGCCGGTTTCATCGCCGGTTTCATCGCCGGATTCAAGGTTAATGCGGCGCTGCGTGACGTCGTCACATACGCCGCGCCCGATTGCGGTCAAGGTCGGGCGGCGTTTAACTGCTGACAAGGAGCAACCAGATGAAATTCGCCACCAACATGGGCGCCGTCGATCGCATTCTCCGCCTGATTCTGGGCATCGCGCTGATCGCGCTCGCCGTCACCGGCGCCTTCGCCCCCTGGGGCTGGATCGGCATCGTGCCGCTGGTCACCGCTTTCGTGAAATTCTGCCCCATCTATGCGATCATCGGCTTGAAAACCTGCTCGGACTGCTGAACCCCCGTCAGGTCGCCGGCAAACAGAGGACCCAGACATGATCGGATCCGTTGTCAGAGGGCTCGCGCTCTCGCTCATCCTGGCGCTGCCGCTCAGCGCCGGGGAAATCCAGTCCAGCGTGGACGCGGGCGCCCTGCCCAAGAAGAAAGTCACGCCGTTGGGGCTTTACCTGACGCCCGCCGACGCGCAGGCGGCGCTGTCCGAAAATGACGGGATCGTGTTTTTGGACGTGCGCGACCCCATCGAGATCAATTTCGTGGGCCACGCGGCGGGGCTTGACGCCATCGTGCCGCTCAGGACCGCGACCTATGACTTCAACGACAAATCCGGCAAATACGGCATGAAGGCCAACCCGGATTTCGTCGCTCAGGTCGACGCGATCATGGCCCGCGAGGGCAAGTCGAAATCCGATCCGGTGTTTGTCATCTGCCGGTCGGGCGCGCGTTCGGCGGGCGGCGTGCGCAAGCTGATCAAGGCGGGCTACACCAATGCGTGGAACCTGGTCGAGGGGTTCGAGGGCGACAAGGACAAGGCCACCGGGCAACGCACCCGCAACGGCTGGCGCAACGCCGGCCTGCCCTGGACCTACAAGATCGACCCCAAGGCCGCCTGGCGGCCTGCGGGCAGGTAGCGGCGCTTCGGCGCGACCGCCGGCGGCGTCGCGATGGCGCCGCCGTTCTCGCGCCCGCGCCGCAACGCAACGGCGCCCGCGCTACAGCGCAACGGTAATCGAGGTGTCCCGCGCCGTCGGATAGCGCAGCTTGCGCCGCCGCCACGGCGCCGCGTCCAACACCCGGTCCAGCGCCGGCCCCTTGTCGTCCTTGACGTAGTCGCGATGCGCCTTCACCTCGTCGGGCGCGTAGGTCATGTGGATCAGGTAATCGGCGTCGCCGCGCGCCGCGAACAGCATCGCGAACATGTCGGGTTCCGGGTTGCCGTGCTTGCCGTCGCCGCTGACCACGTAGTGATCGGCCGTCACCGCCGCGAAGAACGCCTCGGACACGTTGCGGTCGCTGCCGTGATGCGGGATCTTCAGCAGGTCGAAATGCGCCCGGCCCTCGGGATAGCCGGCCGCCTCCAGCCAGTCGCGGATCATGTCGCCGCGCGCGTCCCCGGTCAGCAGCATGGTCTTGCCCCCGGATTCGGCGATCGCGACGATGCTGGCGAGGTTGTAGACCGAGGTGTCGAGCGAACGCGCCGCCGCCACCCGCGCCTGCCTGTCCGCTTCCCGCCTGAGGATCTTGGGCAGCTGTTTCGCCCAGGCGTCGCGCAGCCGGTCCAGTTCGGCCTCGGTCGGCCCGATCACCCGCAGCGACAGATCTCCGCGCCGCCACGGCCCGCGCGCGTCACCCGCCAGCGCCAGCCCCTCCTCGAAGGACGGGTTCACCGGAATGGCGAGGGTCTTGAGGTCGCGCCGCAGACGCCGCCCCTGCGCCACGCTCGACAGCATCAGCGCGGTGTGCTCGGCCCCGGGCAGGTCCAGCCCCATCTCCTCGAAATTCGACGCCAGGCTGGCGGCCGCGGCCCGTGCGCCGCGCGCCGGCTGCATGCCGGTCCGGGCGATGGCGTCGGCGAAGCTGTTGAACCACATGCGCCGGATCATCGCCGGCGGGCGGGCGTCGTCATCCTGCGCCTCGCGCATCTCGTCGATGAGGTCGATCATCCCGGCGATGTGGTCGCTGTCGATATGCGAGACCATCGCCAGATCGATCTCCGGCGGTTCGTCCCCCGCGGCGGGGGCCAGGGCCAGAATATGCTTGCGCAGAAACCGCTTGTAGACCCCGCGCGCGCCGCCGTCGATCAGCACGACGGCGCCGGGCGCGGTCAGGATCAGCGCGTCGCCCTCCTTGGCGCGAACCGCCTTGAGTTCCATATGCCCCTCCCCCCGGCTCACACCGATTGCAGGGCGCGCAGGATGTCGAGCAACCCGCTGCCCTGGAAATACCGTTCCCGCCCCAGATCGGTGGCGGTGTCGCGCAGCACCTGCTTGATGCGGGCCGGATCGCCCACCAGTTCGGAATGCCGCGCCATCAGCATCGCCGCGGCGCCGCTCACATGCGGCGCGGCCATCGACGTGCCGTCCTTGGCCTCGGCGCCGCCATCCGGCGTCGGCCCCTTGATCTTCTCCCCCGGCGCCACGAGGTCGGGCTTCAAGCGCCCGTCCCCGGTGGGCCCGCGGCTGGAAAAATAGCTCACCCCGTATTCATGGGGGCGCTTGCGGTGGGTGGCGCCCACGGTGATGACGTTCTCGGCGTTGCCCGGGTCGGTGATGGTCGCGTCGCGAAACCCGTCGGTCATCGACAGCTGGTCGCCGCCATGGGTCTGAAAGCCGCGATTGCCCGCCGCCGCGACGATCACCAGCCCCAGCGCCGCCGCCTCGTTGCATTCCTCGCAGATCGGGGTCTGGCCGCAGGCGAAGCGGCGCACCTCGTGCAGCAGCGACAGGCTCATGTTGGCGCCGTGCACCACCATGTGCCCGGCGCGCGAATTCATCCAGCGCAGGAACTGCACGGCGGCGAGCAATTCGAATTCATCGGTCTTGCCGTCGTCGCGAAACACCCGCACGTCGATCAGGTTGATGTCCGGACACATGCCCTGCATCACCCGCGGGCGCACCGCCAGCGGCAGGGTCTCGTCGACATCCTCGTCCACCCAGTCCGCGCCCAGAACCCCGGCCACATGGGTGCCGTGATCATTGCTCGGAAGCTCGGGCGAGGTGGCGAGGATCAGCGGCTCCAGATCCTCCCAGTCGAGATCGTTGCCGCGCAGGATGCGCCGCTTGAGCCGCGCGATATGTTCCCGCGCCCGGGCCCGCGCCGCCGTTTTCCAGGCTCTGGTTTCCTCGGGCGGCGCGCCGGGGCGTTCGGGATCGGGCTGCGACGGGTCGCGGCAACGACGCATGATCTTGTCGCAAAGCGCGTCCCGCTCGGCGGCGATCTCGTCATCCACCGGGCCCGAATCCTCGTCGCAGGAGGCGATGATGTCGAGGTCGAGCAGATCCCGGATATGGGTGAAATCCAGCGTCCGCGTCACCCGGCTCGGCAGATCCGCCACCGCCACCGGGGCCGGCGCGCCGCCCGCGTCATCGGCGCGCAACGCCGCCTCGGCCTGCGCCGAGGTGTCGGCGAAGGCCGGATGCGCGCCGTCGATGCCGCTGTCGATCACCGCCCAGGTGATCTTGCGGCACGAGATCGCGAACAGCCGCCGCGCCGCGTCCGCCTTCACCGTCAGCACCGATTTCGCCACCGCCAGCGACACCTCGCGGTTCTGCGTCACCCGCCAGATGAACTGGTCCGAGGGCTGCGCGCCCTTCGTGGTCCAGCTTGCGTAGACGGCGCCGAAGGCCCTGGCGATGCCCTCGCGCAACCGGCGCACGTCGCGGGGGGCGGCGTTGTCCGCATCGTCGTCGTCGCGGGTGATGAAATCCCGCTCCAGCGCCCGCCCCAGCGCGTCGTCCGGGCCCAATATCGCGTAATCCCCGTTGAAGGCCGCGCCGATGACGCCGCCAAGGCGCACCAGCCAGAGCAGGTCGACCGGCAGGCGGCGCAGATAGGCGATGCGCGCCGGCGCGCGTTGGAACTCGGTCTCCGCGGCCGCGCCGCTTTCCGCCATGATCTCGCGGCGCATCAGCATCAGCCCATCGGTCAGATCGCGAATGCAGTCCTCCGCAAGCTGGGGAAACGCGGTCCAGTCCGCCGCGCCGCCGCGCTGGCCCAGCCGACTGCGCTTCAGCGCGATGAGCTTCTGGCGGGTCTCTCTCCACCATGGCGTCAGCGGCAGCGCCAGCCGCATCATCTCGTCGAAATACAGCTCCGCCGAGATCTGCCCGGGGATGTAGGACACCCGCACCCGCTTGCGGTCCAGCGGCGCCGCCAGCGCGTAGGCGCCGTCTTGCTCGCGCCGGCGCATATGCGCGAGCATCTCGCGCAGTTCCGACGCCGCCTTGCCGGCGCTGCGGTCGCGCGACACGGTGAGGATCAGCTTCTGCTGGCAGCGCGGCTTGCGCGCGTATTGCAGCCAGACATTGGTCAGGATCGGACTGTCCTGGGTGAACCGCTTGCCCCCCGGGGTCTCGTAGAGAAGCTGATTGGCGAAATCGAGCCGCCGCTGACCGGTCATGACGCCCTCCGATGAAACCCCGTTGAAATCAAATGCGCGCGGCGCCTAGATCTTCACCCTGAAATCCACGATGGCGCCGGGGGCGAAGCGCATGCCCTCGCCCGACAGCACCCGCGACACCGGCGCGCCGTCGGCGGCCTTGCCCAGCACCTCGATATGGTAGGTCTTGCCGGTCTCCACCTCATAGCCGCCATTGGACGGAAATCGCGTGCGGCCGCGCAAGAGCAGATCGCCCAGCGAGGGCCGGTCGAACCCCACGGTGCCGGCGATCTCCGGCACGTTGGCGGGCGGGTTGGGCAATTCGCTCACCAGCACCTGCACCGGCTCCGACGCGTTGCTCGCGCCGTCCCGGTCGATGTGGATGGCGATCCAGGCCTTGTTGCTGGGGGCCTTGGGGCGCACCTCGTTCTCGCGCCCGCCGCGCCGATAGCCCAGCGCCGTCATCACGCTGTTCACGCCGCCGCTGCCGCCCGACAGGATCAGCGCCGTCAACAGCTTGCTGACCACGCCGCTGGCCGGCGGCGCGTCGGGCATGTAGGCCCCCAGCAGCGCCGCCACCACGTCAAGATCGAAGCTCCACACCACCAGCGCCGACACCGCCACCGATACGATCGTGCGCACCCCGCGCAGGCTGAAATAGGTCAGGAACACCCGCCAGTTGAACAGCACCGCCAACGCGCTTTCGATCAGCACCGCCACCACCAGCAGGATGGTCAGCGCGCTCAGCGACTGTTCGTAGATCCCGGCATTGCCCAACGCCACGGCGGGCGTTTGCGCCGCGTCTTGCGCCAGCAACGGCGCGGTCAGGGCGGCAAGCAGCATGGGCGCGGTCGCGGAAACGCGAATTCTCATCGCTCCCTCCTCTCGGGCAAAGCGTTCACGGCAGGTTCGGCGGCCCGGCGGGCGGGGGCGCGCCGGGCGTAAGATATGTGCGCATGCCGGCGTCGGCATAGGCGTAGCCGGCGCGGATCACCACGCGCTGATCCTCGGGATCAAGCGCCTCCAGCCGGGTCGGCGTGTCGCGCGCGCGCTTGAATTCGGCGGCGCTCGGCCGCCAGCCCGCGGGGGCGTCGAAACGTTCGATGTCGGTGCCGGCGGTCCAGTAGGCGCCCATGCGCTCGGGCTTGTCGTCGGCGAGCTTGTGGCGAAACAGGTTGATCAGCACCCGCTCGCGCCAGTCGATCGAGGCGGAAAGGAAGGTGTTGATCACCGGCAGCATGTGGTCGAAGGTGAAATTGCTCGGCTCGGCGGCGGCGTTGTGCCCGGCATAGCTGGCGATCAGCACGCCGCAGCGTTTCCAGATCGGCTCCAGCCCCAGATTGTCATAGACCCCGCCATCGACCAGAATCGGTTCCTTCAGCAGTTCCGGCTCGTGGTGGCGGGCGCCTTCGGGGATGGTCACGTCCTCCTTGCGCAGGTCGAGCCGCAGCGGCGCCAGCACCGGCGGAAACGCCGAGGACGCCGCCACCGCCTCCGCCAGCCGCACCTTGCGGGTGGAGGATTTCAGCGCTTTCCAGTCGGCGAGATAGTCGCGGGTGAAGCGAAACAGCCCGCCGGTCTGCAAGTTGGTGGCGTTGAAGATGAATTTCGGCCGCACCGGGATCGCCTTCAGCTTCATGCCGTCGAAAACATGCTTGTCATAGAGATCCGCCAGCCGGTTTCCGGCGGACACGAACGGCAGGAACCCGGCGAACCCGGTGCGCACGTCAAGCGTGCGCGAGGTCGCCTTCATCACCGGCCTGATGAAATGCCGGCGCATGGCCCCCGGGTCGGCGACGCCGGTCGCAGGGTCGAAATCCAGCTTCGGCCAGGCCTTCGCCAGCAGCCCGGAGGTGATCGAGCCGCCCGAAACGCTGGAGATCCGGTCGATCTTCGGCAGCGCGCCCAGCTCGCCGAGCCGCAGCACCGCGCCGGCGTGAAACAGGGTCGCGCGATAGCCGCCGCCGGAAAAGCACAGCCCCACGGCGCGGCGATCGTAGCGGGAAAGCTCCCCGGGTCTGAAAAACCCGGTTTCAGAAGACGCCGTCCAATCGGTCATGATCGAATCCTCCTGCCGATTTTCAACAAATTCATTTCTGGTTCAGATAAATTGAGCTTTTGCTGGCAATACTTTACCGAAATGCAAAATCTTTGCAATCAATCCGCGCCGGGACCCCGCCCGGCCGTCGCCGCGCTTCAGGCGCGGATGACCTCGCGCAGCGCCCGCATTCGCCCGGCGATCGCCTCGGGCTCGCAGGCGCAGAACCCGATCAGCAGGCCCCGCCGCCGGACGCCGCCGGCGCAATGGCGCGACAGCGCGCGGCAGCTCACGCCCCGGCGCAAGGCGCGGGCGGCGATGTCGCGATCATCGGCGCCGGGGGGCAGATGCAGGGCGATCTGCATCCCCGCCTGATGATCCGCGAACCACGGCCCCGGACCGGCGCCGGGACCGAGCGCCGCGCCCAGTTCGGATTGCAGCGCCGCGACGCAGGCGCGCCGCCTTGCGCCGTAGATCCGGCGCATGCGGCGGATATGGCGGTGGAACCCGCCCTCCTCGATGAACGCGGCGAGCGGACGCTGCGGCGCGATCGACGCCCTGACCCCGAACCGCGCCAGCGTCGCGGCGAAAGCCGGGATCAGCGCGGCCGGCGCCGCCAGAAATCCAAGCCGCAGCCCTGTCGAGAAGATCTTGGAAAAACTGCCCACATAGATGGTGCGCGCGGCGCCGCCGTCGAGGCTCGCCAGCGCCGGGATCGGCCGCCCGGCATAGCGGAATTCGCTGTCGAAATCATCCTCGACGATCCAACCGCCGGTTGCCGCGGCATGGGCCAGAAAGGCGCGGCGCGCCGCCAGCGGCATGGCGCCGCCCAGCGGAAACTGGTGCGAGGGCGTGATCACGCTCAGCACCGCCGCCCGTCCGCGCAACGACGGCGGCAGGGCCCCGGCCTCGCCCACCGCCAGCCAGACCGGATCGAGCCCCAGCGAGCGCGAAAAATCCCGCAGCGGCAGGTAGCCGGGGTTTTCCAGCGCGATGCGGTCTCCGGGCCGGGCAAGGCTGCGGATGGCGATCTCCAGCGCATCCCCCGCGCCCGCGGTGATCAGGATCCGCGCCGGCGGCGCATCCAGCCCGCGCCACTCGGCCAGATGCCGCGAGATGGCGGCGCGCAGGCGCGGATCGCCGAAATCATGCTGCGCCGTGACCAGCGATTCCGGGGCCGCGCGGGCCACCCGCGCCACGCAGCGCCCCCAGTCGCGATGGGGAAACAGCCGCATGTCCGGCAGCCCCGGCGGAACCGGCCCCGCGGGCCCGGCAGGCCCGGCGGGCGCGGGCGGCGCGGCGCGCGGCAGACCGCTGGCGGCGATGCCCACCGGGCCAGATTCGCCGCGCGCCTCGGCGCTGACGAAAATCCCGGACCCGCGCCGGCTTTGCGCGTAACCCTCCGCCGTCAACTGGTCATAGGCGGTGACCACGGTGGCGCGGGACACGCCAAGCTCAGCCGCGAAGGTCCGGCTCGCGGGCAGGCGCGCGCCCGGCGCGATGCGCCCCGCGGCGATGCCGGCGCGCAGGGCGTCGCATATTTGCTGGAACAGCGGCGCGGCGGCGGCGCGGTCCACCGACAGCGCCAGCAGCGCGGCGTCGCTCATGACCCGCTGCGCGGTCGCAAGGCATTGCCGGCGGGCTGGGCGGTGCGCATGAAAATTGGTCCGATCTGAAATCCAGAAACTGGATCTTTTCGATAGACCGCATCACGGCGCATGGTCAATGGCCTTCCGACCCGTCAACCGAAAGACCGCCATGACCGCCGAACCGCCCGCCACCGACCTGCCCGTCACCGACCTGCCCGTCACTGGCCGTACGCGCCTGCGCCGCACCCATGAACGCGGCCATTTCGATCGCGCGACCCTTTACGGCGTCATCGACGCCACGCCGCTATGTCATTTCGGCTATGCGATCGACGGCAAGCCTTCGGTGACGCCGACCTTTCACTGGCGCGAGGGCGACCGGATCTACTGGCACGGCTCCAGCGCCAGCCGGGCGCTGCGCGCCGCCGAATCCATGGATGTCTGCCTCACGGTGACGCATTTCGACGGCATGGTGCTGGCGCGGTCGGCCTTTCATCACTCGGCGAATTATCGATCGGCGATGGTCTTCGGGCAGGCGCGAAAAGTCGCGGATCCGGCGCAGAAGACCGCACGGCTGCGCGCTTTCGTCGAGGGGCTGTATCCGGGCCGCTGGGACATGCTGCGCCCCATGTCGGCGCAGGAACTGAAGGCCACGACGGTGCTGTGGATGCCCATCGAGGAGGCCTCGGCGAAGATACGAACCGGCCCGCCCGGCGATGACGAGGAGGATTGCGCCTTGCCGATCTGGGCCGGCGTGATCCCGCTCGCCCCGGCGCCGGGCGCGCCGCTGGACGACCCGCGCAACCTGCCGGGGCTTTCGCCGCCGGCCCATGTGACCGACTGGGCCCTCGGCTGAGCCGCCGCCAATGGCGGATCGGGTCCACCCTGTCCGGGCGGCGGGATCGGCGCCGGATCAAGCCAGCGTCACGCCCGCCGCGCGCATCTCGTCAAGCGCCCGCGCCAACGACCCGTCCATGTCGATGCCCCGGCAGGCGGAAAGCCGCAGGCTGACTTCGAAGCCCAGCTTCGTCGCGTCCAGCGCCGAGTAAAGCACGCAGAAATCCGTCGCCAGCCCCACCAGCGTCAGGCGTTTCGCGCCGCGTTCGCGCAGATAGCCCGCGAGCCCGGTGGCGGTGGCGCGGTCATTTTCGAAAAACGCCGAATAGCTGTCGATGCCGGGGCGAACCCCCTTGCGCAGGATCAGGTCCGCGCGGTCGGCGTCCAGCCCGGCGTGAAACGCCGCCCCCGGCGCGCCCTGCACGCAATGGGTCGGCCACAGCACCTGCGGCCCGTAGGGCATCTCGATCATCTCGAACGCCGCCTTGCCCGGGTGGTTCGCGGCGAACGAGGCGTGATCCGCCGGGTGCCAGTCCTGGGTCAGCACGCGCAGGGGGAAATCGCCCTGCATGGCGTTGATCAACGGCACGATCTCATCGCCCCCGGCGACCGCGAGCGCGCCCCCCGGGCAAAAATCATTCTGCACGTCGATGATCAGCAGGGCCGAGGCGGGATCGGGGTCTTGCATGGGCTGGCTCCCTTGTTGTTGCGCCGCGGGCGCGGTTCAGTCGGGGTGGCGGATGGGGGCGGGAATTGAGTCGAGGGGGAAATTCAGTCCGAGAGATTGAGTCGGAAAGATTGAGTCGGGGCGGACCGGCGAATCAGCGCAGCCCGTCCTCGCCCTTCACGTCCTCGACCGCCAGCCCGCCCATGCGATGATGGATGCGCCCGCCGCGGCTCATGGCCAGGGCGAACAACAGCTCATCGGCGCGGGGGCCGTCGGGCAGGCCCACCTCCATGGCGTCGAAATGGCTGCGCACATAGGCGGCGTTGATGTGGCCCAACGGGATGTCGATGCGGGTTCCCGGCCCGCCCACCTTCATCGCCGAGGGCACGATGGCGCGCGCCTCGCCCAGGCGTTCGCGCATGGAATAGCCGCCGGGCGCGTGCCACAGCGCGGTGTGCTCCAGTTCGCCGCCCTCGCCGGCCAGCGCAGCCTTGCCGTAGCCGTCGATGCCCTCGATCCCGCCCATGGCGGCGATCAGCCGGTCGGTCATCATCAGCCCCAGCGGCTTCAGGTCGTCCATGGCGTCTTGAAGGGTCTCCTGCCAGCGCCCGGCGAAGGGGTTTTTCACCAGCGCGACGATCGCCCCGCGACGGCGCGGCGTCGCCGGGGGCGGGCCGTTTTCATGAACGATGTCCTCGATGAAGATCATGGTTTTTCGCAGGGGAAATTCAGGCATGGGTCAGCTCCGGCTTCGGGTTCTGGTGGAAGAAATCGCGGCCCGCAAGGCGCATCTCGCCCTGCAGGATCAGCGCTGCGCCGTGGATCAGGCCGCGCGCCAGCAGGTCCCGCGCGCGGGCCTCGCCGCGGGCCAGCGCCGCGGCGATCGCGGTTTGGTCCAGCGCCGCGACGCCGGTGGTCACCAGCCGCGCGCCCAGGTCGCTGTCGGGGGCGAGCGCTTCGGCGGGGGCGCGGGTCACGCCCGGATGCCCCGGCAGGTCCACGGCGTTGGCGATCATGGTCGCGGCGGCGTCGGCGGCGGCGGCGTTGACGGCCAGCGCCGTCACCGCGTCGGCGATGCCCAGCGAATGGCTGCGCCCGCGCCAGCCCGAGGTGGCGACGCCGCGGCTGGGATCGGTGGCGGCGATCTCGATCCGCGCCGGCGGGTCCGCGGCCAGCGCCGCCGCGATCCGCGCCCCGGGGGCCAGATGGAACGCCACGTCGCCGCCGTTGTTCACCGATATCCTGGACGTGTCGTCAATGCCGTCCCCGCGCATCGCCGCCAGCACCTCGTCGGCCACGGCGCCGGCGACGGCGGCCATGGGGGTGATGAAATCCGGCGCGAACGGCGCGACGGCGGCTTGCATCCGCTGCGCCGTCGCGCCGTGCAGGCGCGCGCCAACGGGGCGCCGCAGCGCCGGAAGCTCCGCCGCCAGTTCTTCGAGAATGGTGGCAAACCGCCGCTCGGCGCGCCGCAGCGCCCGCGCGCGCCCGCGCCCCTCCACGGCGATGATCAGGTCGATCGGGCCGTGATGCAGGTGCAGCCGCCCGTCGGGCAGGCGCGCGGCGGCGGGGTTCTGCATCTCAGCCCGCATCCCCGGCCACGGCCACGGCCCGCGCCCGCGCGCCGTATTCGCCGCCATGTTCGAGAATGTCGGCAAGCGGGCGCACCGCCTCGTCATGGCCGCCCAGCGCAATGTATTCGGCGCGCGGCAGGGTGAATTCCAGCGGCGCGACGATCGCCGGCGTCGGCACGTAGCCGAATGAATTGTCCGGCATCTTGGTCACGTCCGCCATCAGGGTGATGCCGCCGCCGGGCCAGACGAAGGTTTTCGCCCCGCCGCAGGTGACCCGCGTCCGCCCCGCCTGAACCGAGCGCGTCAGCCGCACCGGATTGCGCGTGACCCCCGAGCGCAGCGATCCCCCCGCCCCGCCCGTGAACAGCACCGAGCACAGCGCCGGTTCGCAGTTTTCCGCGATCAGCCGCACCGAGGGCGCCAGTTTCGCGGGCAGATCCCGCTGGCGCGGGATCAGATCCTCGTCCAGCACGTAATAGCCATGCTGTTCGCCGGTGGTCGACACCATCAGCAGCGTCAGCCCGGGCCGCGCGCCTTTTCTGGCGTTCCACGGCCCCAGTATGGTCAGCGGATCGTCGATGGCGGCGCCGCCCCAGCCCTGCCCCGGCTCGGCGACCCGGAAATACCGCCCCGGGGTCGATCGCCGCCCGAGGATGCGGATGCCGCTGTCCTCCCAGCCCAGCACCTTGCCGGCCTGATGTTCGGAAACCACGCCGGTGATGTGATCGTCCACCACCACCACCTCGTCCACCAGCCCACGCCATTGCGAGGCGAACATGCCGATGGTCGCCGAGCCGCAGCCGACGCGCATCCGCAATTCGGTCTCCCCGTCGATGATCGGGGCGGCGCCGGCCTGGGCCACCAGGCTGACGCCGCCATCGACGCTCAGTTCCACGGGGTCGCGGTTGCACAGGCGCATGAGCGTGTCGCAGGTCACGCGCCCCTCGGCTTTCGATCCGCCGGTAAGGTGATCGACCCCGCCCAGCGACAGCATCTGCGAACCGTATTCGCTGGTGGTCACATGGCCCACGATCTCGCCCTGCGCGCGCAGGACCGCGCCTTCCGCCCCCAGATGACGGTCGGTGTCGATCTTCACCTTGGCCCCGCAATAGGAAAAGATCGCCTCGGTGACCACGGTGACGAAATCCACGCCGTCAAGCGCGCGGCTGACGATGAAGGGCGCGGGCTTGTAGTCGGGATAGGTGGTGCCCGACCCGACGGCGGTGACGAACAGGTCGCGATCCTCGGCCCCCGCGCCCAGCGATCCGTCCCAGTCGGCCTTCAGGAAAGGGCGGATCTCGTCCCCCGCGGCGATGCGCCGATCCAGCACGGTCAGCGGATCGCAGCGGATGATGCGGCCGTTTTCATTGGCGTAGCGGTCGCAGGCCCCGGCCCGGCCCTCGGCCACGTAGCACATCACCGGGCAGGCGTCGCAGCGGATTTTTTCCGGTCTGGCGGGCTTGGCGCGCCTGGCGGGCTTGGCGGGACTGGCGGGCTTGGCGGGGCGGGCTTGCGGGGCCTGGCCTTGCGGATCGCTCATGTCTTGTCCCTCGCTGCGTCGCCCGCCGCCCGGATCGCCGCGCGCACCCGCGCCGGGGTGGCGGGCAGCCGGGCGATGCGCGCGCCGGTGGCGTGGCGGATGGCGTTGAGGATCGCCGGCGCCGTGGGGATCAGCACATGCTCGCCCAGCCCCTTGGCCCCCATCGGCCCCTCCGGATCGGGTTTCTCGATCAGGATCGAGCGGATTTCGGGCATGTCGCCGATGGTGGGGATCAGGTAATCATGCAGGTTTTCGGTGCGCCCGGGCAGGTATTCCTCCATCAGCGCCATCCCCAGCCCCTGCGCGACGCCGCCCTCGATCTGGCCTTCCGCCAGCAGCGGGTTGATGGCCCGGCCCAGATCATGGGCGGCGGTGATGCGCAGCACCCGCACCGTTCCCAGCGCCGCATCGACCTCCAGCTCCGCCACATGGGCCCCGTAGCCATAGACCGCGTAGGGCGCGCCCTGGCCGTTCTCGTCCAGCGGCGCGGTCGGCGGATCGTAGCTTTCCTCGGCCCAGATCGCATAGCCATGGGCGCCGCCCGGCAGATCGCCCAGCGCGATGTCGTGGCGGGCGCCGCCCTCGGTCACCGTCAGCCGCCCGCCGGCCAGCGACAGCCGCGCCTCCGGCCCGCCGTTGCACAGCCGCAGGATATTCGCGCGCAGGGCCCGCCCCGCCAGCAGCGCCGCGTTGCCGCTGATCACCGTCTGGCGCGAGGCCGAGGTCTTGCCGCAATCGGGGGTCAGCGCCGTGTCCGGCCCGATCAGGTCGAAATCCGCCACCGGCAGGCCCAGCGCGTCGGCGCAGATCTGGGTGATCACGGTGTTCGCGCCCTGCCCGATATCGGTGGCGCCCTGATGCAGCCGCAGCCGCCCGCCGGCGGTGATCCCGACCCGGATGGTCGCCGGGTTGGGCAGCGCCGTGTTGCCGCAGCCATACCAGCACGACGCGACGCCCACCCCGCGTTTCACGCCGTTGGCGCCCGCGTTGAACGCCGCCGCATCCGCCAGCGCCGCGTCCCAGGCCGGGCGCAGCGCGTCGAGGCATTCGCGGATCCCCACCCCCTGCAGCGCCTGCCCGCACACGCTGCGATCGCCGTCCGCCAGCGCGTTCAGCGCGCGGAACTCCAGCCGATCAAGCCCGCAGGCCTCGGCCAGTTGGTCAAACATGGTTTCCTGCAGGATCGCCGCCTGCGGCACGCCAAAGCCGCGAAACGCGCCCGAAACAGGCCCATTCGTATGCACCGCCCGCGCATGGGCGGCGTAATGGGGCAGCCGATACGGCCCCGATGCGTGGATCGGAACCCTCGTCGCCACCGTCGGCCCCCAGCTGGCATAGGCGCCGGTGTTGAAATCGCCGTTGAACGCCATGCCGGTCAGCCGCCCCGCCGCATCCGCGCCGATGCGCGCGGAAATCCTCGCCGGGTGGCGCTTGGTGGTCGAGGCCATGGATTCGGCGCGCGAATACACCATCCGGCAGGGCCGCCCGGTGCGAAGCGCCGCCAGACCGATCAGCGGCTGCAGCGACACGTCGAGCTTGGATCCGAAGCCGCCCCCGGTCGCCGCCGGGATGATGCGCACCTTCGCGGGCGCCAGCCCCAGCAGCCGCGCCGCGTCGTCACGGTCCATGTAGGGCGCCTGGGTGCAGGCGCGGATCGCCAGCACGTCGCCCTCGAGCCAGGCGCAGCCGGCCTCGGGTTCGATATAGGCGTGCTCCACATAGGCGGTCTCGATCTCATGCGCGACCACATGCGCGGATCCGGCCAGCGCCGCCTGCGCGTCTCCGGTCACCACCCGCCCGGTGGTGAGCAGGTTGCCCGGGCGCTGGTCATGCAGCAGCGCCGCGCCCGGCGCACGGGCGCTGTCCGGGTCGAGGCTTTCGGGCAGCTTCGTCCAGGCAACGGGAAAATCCGCCAGATCGAGCCCATCCATCGCGTCCGGCTCGCCGACGACCAGCGCCACCGCCTCGCCCCTGAACCGCGCGGCTCTCTCGGCCAGCGCCGGTTGATCGGCGAAAGGCGGGATCACGCCGAACCGGTTCTCGCCGGGGATGTCGGCGGCGGTGAAGGTCGCGACCACGCCGGGATGCGCGCCGCGCCACGCGGCGAGATCGCCGAATTCAAATCCGGCGGCGTGATGGGGCGAGCGCACGGCGCGCGCCGTGAGCGCGCCCCCGGGGACGAAATCGGCGCCGAAGCTTTCGCTGCCATCCACCTTGGGCCGCCCGTCGAGCCGTTCCAGCCGCGCGCCCACCGCCGCGCCGGCGTCCGGCGCCGGGCCCACGCCGCCGCCCGACGCATCCAGCACCGCATCGACGATTTTCCGGTAGCCGGTGCAGCGACACAGCACGCCGCCCAACGCGTCCTCGACCTCCGCGGCGCGCGGCGTCGGATTGCGCGTCAGCAGCGCCGTCGCCGCGACCAGCATCCCCGGCGTGCAAATCCCGCATTGCGCCGCGCCGTGGCGCAGGAAGGCGCGCTGCAGCCCGGTGAGCGCGTCGCCGGACAGTCCGGCAAGCCCCGCCAAACCCTCCAGCGTGGTGATCTCGCGCCCCTCGGCCTGCGCCACGGGGGTGAGGCAGGCGCAGACCGGCGCGCCGTCCAGCAGCACCGTGCAGGCCCCGCAATCCCCGGCGTCGCAGCCGATCTTCGTCGCCCGCAGGCCCAATTCCTCGCGCAGCGCCTCGGACAGCCGCCGCCCCGGAGTCGATTCAAGATCCCGCGCCGCGCCGTTGACGGTGACCCGCGTGCCCGCCGCGCCGGTCATGCCGCCGCCTCCGCGGCCCCGGCGATCCGCGCCAGCGCCCGGCGGGTCAGTTCGGCCGCCGCCTCCATCCGGTAGCCCGCATCGGCGCGCAGATCGTCGATGGGCGTCAGCGCCGGGACGATGCGCGCCGCAGTCGCCAGCCCGGCCAGGTCCGGCCCGGCCGGGGCCCCTGTCAACGCCGCCTCCAGCGACGGCAGCCGGGTTGCCACGGCGCTGCAGGCGCCGATCGCGACCGCCGCTTGCGCCACCCGCCCGTCGCGAAAATCCAGCCGCGCGGCGACCATGGCGATGGAGATCACCAGATATCTGCGCGCCCCGAGCTTCTCGAACGCCGAGCCGCCCCGCGCGGCGCGCGCCGGGACCAGCACCGCGGTCATGATCTCGTCAGCCGCCAGCGCCGTGCGACGCGGGCCCAGCAGAAAATCCGTCAGCGCCAGCCGCCGGGTTCCGCGCGTCGAGGCCAGCTCCACCTCCGCATCCAGCACCAGCAGGCAGGGAACCCCGTCCGCCGCTGGCGAGGCGTTGCACAGGTTGCCGCCGATGGTCCCGGCGTTCTGGATCTGGATCGAGCCGACCTCCCGCGCCGCCGCCTTCAGCCCGTCGAAACACGGAGGCAGATCGGCGCGAACGATGTCGCGCCACGTGGCGCAGGCGCCGATGCGCCAGCCATCGCCGTCGCGCCCCACGCCGCCCAGCGCCGCGATTCCGGTCAGGTCCAGCGTCGCGCCGGGCAGCGCCGGGCGCGCGGTGGCGGGGAAGGCGTCGGTGCAGCCGGCGACGACGGCGACGCGGTCGGCGCGCTCGGCGCGGATCGCCAGCGCTTCGGCCAGCGCCCGGGGTCGAAGATAGGCGGCCATCGGCGATCCTCTGCTGCCCGGCGCCGCGCCGTCGCCATCGCGGGCGCGGGGCTTCGGGTCGATTGTCCCGTCAAACCTGTCGCACGCCGCCGGATCCAGCCCCAACCGGCATCAAGCGCTGGCGTCGGCGCCGGATTATTGTTAGCATACAAACAGATTTTGCGCCCGACGCCGTTTACTGTCAACATCCGATGTGCCAAAGCCCGGGCGCGACGCGCCGGAACGAACATGCGGGAACCCATCTGCCCATGGCTGAGAGCGGAGAAAACCACGGCGCGGCCCCGGTCTATCGGCTCGACGATCAGATCGGCTTCCTGCTGCGCCGCGCCACGCAGCGGCATCTGGGGATTTTCGGGCGCCATGTCGGCGACATGACCCCCACGCAATTCGCGGCGCTGGCGCGGCTGTGCGAGCTCGACGAGGTGTCCCAGAACGCCCTGGGGCGCCAAACGGCCATGGACGCGGCCACCATCAAGGGCGTCATCGACCGGCTGCGCAAGCGGGGCTACGTGGCCTCGCGCCCCGATCCCAACGACCTGCGGCGGATTTTCGTGGCCCCGACGCGGGCGGGCCGGGGGGCCTATGAAAGCCATGTCGCCGGGGCCCATGCGATCACCGCCGAAACCCTGGCGCCGCTGTCGCCCGCGGACCAGACCGCGTTCCTGGCGCTGCTGCGCAAGCTGACCTGAGCCGCGAGCCCATCCCTCACACCCCCAGATAGCGTTCCAGCAAGCCATGATCGGCGCGCAGCGCGGCGGCGTCCGCCACGTCGCGATTGCGGCCGTTCTCGATGAAGACGACGCGGTCCGCGACCTCCAGCACCGCGTCCACGCGCTGCTCCACCAGCAGCACCGCCACGCCCGCGTCGCGCATCCGCACGATCACGTCGCGGATCAGCGCGATCATCGACGGCTGCAGGCCTTCCGTGGGTTCGTCGAGCAGCAGCACCTTGGGTTCGATGCACAGCGCCCGCGCGGTGGCCAGCATCTGCTGTTCGCCCCCCGACAGGGTCTGCGCCTGCTGATCCATGCGGTCGCGCAGGCGCGGGAACAGCGCCAGGGCGCGGTCGCGGATCTCAGCCTCGCGGGCGCCGGATTTCCAGCCCCTCGCCATCAGCCCGATCTCCAGATTCTGCGCCACGGTCAGTTCCGAAAACAGCCGCCGCCCCTGCGGGATGTAGCCGACGCCCCGGCGCGGGACTTCGTGGGCGGGCAGCGCGGAGATGGCCTCGCCGTCCAGCGTCACCGTCCCGGCGCCCAGCGGCAGCAGCCCCATGATGGCTTTCATCGTCGTGGTCTTGCCGGCGCCGTTGCGCCCCAGAAGGCAGAGGATCTCGCCCGCGCGCAGGTCCAGCGACAGCCCGTAAAGCGCCTGCGCCTTGCCATAGGCCACGTCGATGCCGCGGATTTCCAGCATCAGCCTGTCCCCAGATAGGCGGCCTGCACGGCGGCGTTGGCGTGGATCTCGGCGGGGGCGCCCTCGGCGAGGATCTCGCCGTAGTTCAGCACGGTGATCTCGTCGGCCAGTTCCATCACCACGCTCATGTTGTGTTCGATCAGCAGCACCGTGGCGTCGCGTGATTCGGCGCGGATCACCTGCTTGAAAGCGGCGATCTCGCTGTCCGCCAGCCCCTGGGTCGGTTCGTCGAGGATCAGCAGGCGCGGCCGCTGCGCCAGCCCCATGGCGATCTCCAGCAGCCGCTGATGGCCGTAGCTCAGATCCCCGGCGATCCGGTCGGCGCGATCGGCGAGCCCCACCCGGGTCAGCGCGCGATCGACCTCGGCCGCGACGGCCTCGCCATGCAGGCGGCGGCGCACCGCCAGCGCCACGTTTTCCTCCAGCGACAGGCGCCCGAAGATCGAGGTGATCTGGAACGTGTAGGCCATGCCCAGCCCGATGCGCCTGTGGGCGGGCAAGGCGGTCACGTCCGCGCCCTCGAACATGATCCTTCCCGAACTCGGCGCGATGCGTCCGCACAGCATGCCGACGAAGGTGCTCTTGCCGGCCCCGTTGGGCCCGATCAGCGCCCGGATCTGCCCCCTTCGCAGCGAAAAATCCACGTCATGCACCGCGCGCAGCCCGCCGAAGCTGCGCGACAGGCCCTGCGTCGACAGCAGCTCGGTCATGGCAGGCTGCGCCAGACGCGCTTGCGCAATTCGCCCGCCAGACCCTGGGGCGCGAACAGCGTCAGCCCCACCAGCGCCACCCCGGCGATCAGCATGTAGGCCGAGGTGATCTCGCTCGACAGGTCGATCAGGTAAAACATGAACAGCGTCCCCAGGAACGGCCCGATCACCGTCCCGGCGCCGCCCAGCAGCACCCAGAGCAGCGGAAAAATCGAATACTGCACCGTGGCGAAGCTGGCCCCGGCATAGCCGAACAGCAGCCCGTAGCTGGCCCCCGCCGCCGCCGAGACCCCGCCCGACAGCACCACCGCCGCCAGCTTGCGGCGGAACACGTCGTAGCCCAGCATGCGGGCGCGCTCCTCGTTCTCGCGAATGGCGATCAGGGTCTTTCCGAACGGACGGCGCACGAGGATCAGCGAGATGAACAGGCAGATCGCGAACAGCAGCAGCGCGGCGAAATAGCGGTTCTGCGGGTCGCTGAGGTCGATCCCGGCCATCACGCGCTGCGCCTGCTGGATCACGAACCCCTCGTCGCCGCGGGTGTATTCGCCGAAATACAGAATGGTCAGATAGCCGGTCTGCGCGAACATCAGGGTGACGATCATGAAGGCCACGCCGGCGGTGCGCAGCGCCAGATAGCCCACGACCAGCGCCAGCAGCGTCCCGGCGGCGACGCCCGCGATCAGCGCCGCGCCCGGATCGGCGCCGAGATGGCGGATGGCAAGCCCCATGCCATACATCCCGGCGGCGAAGAACATGGCGTGGCCAAGGCTCAGCAGCCCGGTGTAGCCGAACAGGATGTTGTAGCCGACGGCGTAGCTTGCCAGCACCATGATCCGCGCGAAGTTGCCCTGATGATAGGCCGGCAGCAGGAACTGCAGCGCGAACAGCAGCGCCACCAGCCCGCCATGCAGCGCGATCGTCTTCAGCCCGTCGGCGCGGGGGCTCACGCGCGCCGCCCCCCGAACAGCCCGTCGGGACGATAGACCAGCACGAAGGCCACCAGCAGCGTGGCGAGGATCTTGGCCAGCGTCGGGGTGAAGAACACCGAGATGATCCCGTCGCTCAGGCCGATCAGCAGCGCCGCGACCACGGTGCCGCCAAGGCTGCCGAGCCCGCCGATGATCACCACGATGAAGGACAGCAGCAGCGGATCGCCGCCCATCAGGTAATGCGCCTGCTGGATCGGCACGATCAGCACCGCCGCCATGGCGGCCAGCCCGGCGCCCAGCCCGAACACCAGCGCGTAGACCTTTTCCACCGGGATTCCGAACGCCTGCGCCATGTCCCGGTCAAGCTGGGTCGCGCGCATCACCAGCCCGATCCGCGTGCGGGTCATCAGCGCCCAGACCCCCAGCAGCACCGCCGCCGCCGCCCCGATCACCGCCAGCTTGTAGGTCGTCGTCGACAGCCCCCAGGGCCAGACCATGGTCAGGCCGCCCTCGCCCCATTCCAGCCATGGCAGGGCGATGCGCATGTTGAAGGGCGGCGCCACCGGGCGGGCGTCCGGCCCGTAGGTCATCAGCGTCACCTGCTGGATGATGTAGAGCAGCCCGATGGTGGCGACGATGGTGCGCTCCGGGTCGTAATCTATGCGTTTGAGCACCGTCACGTCGGCCAGCGCGGCGATGGCGCCCACGATCAGCGGCGCGAAGACCAGCGCCAGCAGGAAGCCGACCGCCGGATGCCCGAACAGCCCGCCCGCGACCGAGGCGATCCACCAGGCGAACACCGCGCCGAGCATGAAGAATTCGCCATGCGCCACGTTGACCACCCGCATCACCCCGAAGACGAGGCTCAGCCCCACGGCGGTCAGCGCCAGCACCGCGGCCATCACCGCGCCCTCAAGGGACGCCAGCATCAGATAAGGTCCGAAATCCATGGGTTTTCCTGTGCGCCCCGTCCCGCGCCCCCGCCCCTCCGGTCAGGGGGCGGGGGCGCGGAACCCAAGCCGGCGCCTAGAGCGGCTGCGTGGTGTAGTCGACCTCGTCCGGATACAGCCCGTCCTCGATCGACGTGGTGTGCTCCACCACCAGCTTGCCGCCCGCGACGCGCGAGATGTATTGCGGCCCGAACACCTGATGGGTCTTGCCGTTGAACAGCTTGGCCCCCTGCGGATGGTCGTCGGATTCGGGCATGTCGGTCATGGCCTCCACCGCCTCGATCAGCTTGGCCCGGTCGCCGGTCCCATTGTAGCCCGACGCTTCCATTCCGGCCTTGATGACGTTGAGCGTCTCCCAGCAGCCGAACATGTGCGCGTAGGTGGATATGTCGGACGGGTCGTCGACCGAGGCGCCGTTGGCGTCCACCCCCACCAGCTTGCGATACAGCTTGTCATGGCTGGTCTGGTTGGCCTGCGCGTAGCGGGGATCGCCCTCCCAGAAATAGGTGCCTTCGAGAAACTCCAGCCCCGGGCTGGCGAAATCCACCGCCTCCAGACTGTCGATGAAGCCGAAGATCGCCGGGCGCGAGGGGCCGAAGAACTCGCCCATCTCCTTCACGAAGGTCAGCACGGCGGGGCCGACCATCACGTGGTAGATCACTTCGGTGCTGCGCGGAATCTTCGGGAAATACTTGGTGAACGAGGATTCGGTCGGCGGAATGGCGATCTTGGCCACCACTTCGCCGCCCTGCTTTTCGATCGCCGCGGAAAAGAAATCCCGGTGATTGTGGCCGAAGGCGAAATCCGGGTAGATCATCGTCACCTTCTTGCCCAGCGTCGAGGCCACGAAAGGCGCCATCGCCTGCACCTGGCTTTTGACGTCGGTGATGCCCGGCTGCAGCGTGTAGCGGTTGAGCATCCCCGAGGCCACGTGATGCCCCTCGGACACCACGAAATACGGCAGCTTCAGTTCGCCCGCGCGCGGGGCGGAGCCGATGACCACATGGCTGAACAGCGTGCCGTAGGCGACATCGACGCCGGACTGGTTGGCGAATTTCTCCACCACCTCGGCGCCGCGCTTGGGATCGGTGCCGTCATCCTCGGTGACGATCTGCAATTCGCGGCCGTTGATGCCGCCCATGTCATTGATGCGCCGCGCCGCGGCCGCGGTGGTGCGGCTGTACCAGCGGCCATACGAGGCGCCGATGCCGGTCAGATGCGCCTGGAAGCCGATCTTGATGGGTTCGGCGCTCTGGGCCTGCGCATAGCGCGCCCAAAGCGGCAGGGTCGCGGCGGCGCCCGCGCCCGCGGCCATGGTTTTCAGCACGTCGCGCCGGGATCGGGGCGCCGGGACGCCGGGGATCGATTTGTCACTGGGTTTGGTCATCGCACCTCTCCACGCCAAGTGGTTCCTGTCGGGTCTGTCGTCTTGTTTTCGTTGTCGTCGGAAATCAGCTTGTGTGCACACAAACAATTTGTCCAGCATTTTGCCGCGCCTCCGCCCTAGGGCGATGTGTCGGACGATCCGTTGCCGCCTCGCCCCGCGCCCGCGCCCCCCCGCCCGCGCGAAAGTTTCATTGACTTTTGCCCCGGCTCCGGAAAATCATTTGCATACCAATGAAATTCCCTCACGGATCGAGATCCCCGCATGAGCGACGCTCCCCCCGGACCGGACAACGCCTCCCCCGCTGTCGCCCGCACCGCCGCCGGGCAGGTGATCGGCGTCGATGTGGGCGGCACCTTCACCGATCTGGTGATGGTCGATCAGGCGACCGGGCGGGTGCGGCTCGCCAAGGTGCCGAGCACCATGGACAATCAGGCCTTTGGGGCGCTCGCGGCGCTTGACGAGGCCGGGGCGGATCTGAAGACCGTCGACCTGATCGTGCACGGCACCACCACCACCACCAACGCGGTGCTGGAACGCAAGCTGTCGCGCACCGGGCTGATCACCACCGCCGGCTTTCGCGACGTGCTGGAACTGGGGCGGCGCACCCGCCCGCAAGCCTATGGCATGACCGGAGAATTCACCCCGATCATCCCCCGCGACCTGCGCCTGGAAATCCCCGAACGCATGGACGCGGCCGGCCAGCCGGTGATCCCGCTCGACGAGGGCGCGGTCGCCGAGGCCGGGCGAAGCCTGCTCGACGCCGGCTGCGAATCGGTGCTGGTGCATTTCCTCCACGCCTACGCCAACCCTGCGCACGAGATCCGCGCCGGGGACATCCTGCGCGGTTTCTGGCCCAATGATCACGTCACGCTGGGCCATGAGGTGATCTCGGAAAGCCGCGAATACGAACGCGGGGTGACGGCCGCGGTCAACGCCTCGGTGCGGCCGCTGCTGGAACGCTACGTGCAACGGCTGGTCGATGAACTGGCGGCGCGCGGCTATGGCGGCGAGATGCTGGTGATGAACGGCAATGGCGGCATGGTCTCGTCGCGGCTGGTGGCGCGCGAGGCGGCGAAAACGGTGATGTCCGGCCCGGCCTCGGGGGTCATGGCGGCGGCCTATTCGGGGCGCCGCGCGGGGATGGAGAACCTCATCACCTATGACATGGGCGGGACCTCGACGGACGTGGCGCTGATCCGCGGCGCCGAGCCGCCGGTGTCAAACGAGATCGAGATCGAATACGCCATGCCGATCCATGTCCCCATGGTGGACGTGCGCACCGTGGGCGCCGGGGGCGGGTCGATCGCGCGGGTCAACGCCGCGGGGCTGCTGGAGGTCGGGCCGGAAAGCGCCGGGGCCGCGCCGGGGCCGATCTGCTACGGGCGCGGCGGGACGCGGCCGACGATCTCCGACGCCAATCTGCTGCTCGGGCGGCTCGACCCGCAAAAACTGAAATCCGTTGAGGGGGGCGTGCGGGTCGCCGACGTGGCCGCGATTTTCGCGCGCGAACTTGGCGCGCCGCTCGGCTATGACGCGACGCAGGCGGCGGCGGCGGCGATCCGCATGGCCAACACCCGCATGGCCGGGGCGATCCGCATGGTGTCGGTGTCCATGGGCGCGGATCCGCGCGATTTCGCGCTGTTCGCCTTTGGCGGCGCCGGGCCGCTGCATGGCTGCGCGCTGGCGCGCGAACTGGGGGTGCCGCGGGTGCTGGTCCCGGGCCGGCCGGGCATCACCAACGCGCTGGGCTGCGTGGTCGCCGATCTGCGCCATGATTTCGTCAACACGCTCAACACGCCGCTGGATCGCTTCGACATGGCGCGCCTGTCGGCGGTGTTCGCGGCGCGCATCGCCGAGGGCGAGCGCCTGATCCGCCGCGAGAATGTCAAGATCGGGTCCATGCGCCGGATCTATTCGGTGGACATGCAGTTCATCGGCCAGACCCATCTGCTGCGGGTGCCGCTGGACAGCCCCGACATCGACCGCGAGGCCCTGCGCGCGCTGTTCGAAAAAGCCTATTTCGACCGCTTCCACGTGCAGCTCGACGATATTCGCGCCAATCTGGTGAACGCCAATTGCTCGGTGATCGGCGCGCGGGCGGCGCTGGATCTTTCGACCCTGATCGACCCCGCCGGGCGCAAGCCGACGCTGGCCGAGGCCGAGACCGGGCGGCGGCAGGTCTATTTCGACGGCAGCTGGCGCGACGCGCCGATCTATTGGCGAGACTGGCTGCCCGCCGATTTCGCGTTCACCGGCCCGGCGGTGGTCGAACAGATGGACAGCACCATCCTGATCGAGCCCGGCGATCGGGCGCGGGGCGATGCGGAGGGCAACATCATCATCGATATCCGCCCCGCATCGGCGCAACCGACCGGGGAGGCCGGCGCATGAAACCCGCGCAAGAACAGCTCGACCCGATCACGCTCAGCGTCATTCAGGCCGGATTGCAGCAGATCTGCGACGAGATGGACCTGACATTCTCGCGCGCCGCGTTCTCGCCGGTGATCGCCGAGGCCAACGACCGGTCCGACGGCATCTATGCGGCCGAGGACGGCGCGCTGATCGCGCAGGGCGCGGGCGGGCTGCCGGTGTTCGTGGGGGCGATGCAGCATTCGACCCGCATCCTCATCGAGCGGATCGCCCAGGGCAAGACCGCGGCGCCGCAACCCGATGACATCTACATCGTCAACGACCCGTATCTGGGCGGCACGCATCTGATGGACGTGCGTTTCGCGCGGCCGTTCTATCGCGGCGGAAAGATATTCTGCTGGCTGTCCAACACCGGGCACTGGCCGGACACGGGGGGCGCGGTGCCGGGGGGGTTCTCGGCCTCGGCGACCTCGGTGGAACAGGAAGGCCTGCGCCTGCCGCCGGTGCGGCTGTTCAAGCGGGGCCGGCTCGACGAGGAAATCTACGCCATCATCTGCTCCAACATCCGCATCGCCGATCAGCGCATCGGCGACGTGAAGGCGCAGGCGGCGGCGCTGATGGTGGGGGAGGCGGGGCTGAACGCGCTGCTGGACCGCTACGGCGACGACGTGGTGCGCGCGGCCATCGGCGAACTGCGCCTGCGCGCCGCGGCGCAGATGCGCGCCTTCATCGCCGGCATGCCGGAGGGCGAATTTTCCGGCGTCGCCTGGGTGGACAGCGACGGGGTGGTGGACGAACCGCTGGCGATCCGCCTGACCGTCCAGCGGAAAGGCGAGGACCTGCATTTCGATTTCGCCGGTTCCAGCCCGCCCTGCATGGGGCCGATGAATTCGGTGCTGGCGACGACGCTGAGTTCGGTCTGCCTGGCCATGCGCCACATTTTCCCCGAGGCGCCGATCAGCGCCGGGGCGTTCGAGCCGCTGCGCGTCACCGGCTATCAGGGCACGTTCCTGGACGCGCGCTATCCGCGCCCGGTGTCGGGCTGCGCGGCGGAGGTGTCCCAGCGCATCGCCGAGGCGGTGTTCAACGCGCTGGTTCCCGCGCTGCCCGATCGGGTGACCGCCGCCCCCGCCGGGACCAGCGGCAATTTCGCGCTGGGCGGCCACGACCCGGCGCGGGGGCGGGATTTCGTCATGTATCAGCTGTCGGGCGGCGGCTATGGCGGCAATGCGCGCCATGACGGGCTGTCCAACGGCTGCTCCACGATCGGCATCTCCAAAAGCCCGCCGGTGGAGATCATGGAGCAGGCCTATCCGGTGCTGTATCACCGCTACGCGCTGCGCGAGGGATCGGGGGGCGCGGGGCGCGCCCGGGGCGGGCTGGGGCTGGATTACGAGATCGAGCTGCGGCGCGGGCGGGCGCAGGCGAGCTTCGTCATGGATCACGGCCGCTGCGGCCCGCCGGGGGCGCTGGGCGGGCTGGACGGCGCGGCCAACGAGGTCACGGTGTGGCGCGGCGGCAAGGCCCACACGCCGCCGCATCTGTCCAAGGAGCAGGACGTGCCGCTGTCGCCCGGCGATCGGGTGCATGTCCGCACCCCCGGCGGCGGCGGCTACGGCGACCCGCTGACGCGCGACCCGGCGGCGGTGCTGGAGGATGTGCGGCTGGAGCGATACACGGCGGATCAGGCGCGCGATCTGTTCGGGGTGGCGATCGCCGGGACCCGGGCGGGGGGGCTGTCGGTGGATGTCGCCGCGACCGGGATCTTGCGCCGGTCGGGGCGCCGGTCGGGGTGACTGCGCGCGCCTGCTGGCGCGTGGGTTGCTCGGGCCCGGCTTGATCTGGCCTGGTCTGGGCGATGATTGCGGGCGCTGATTGCGGGCGGCGCCGCGGCGGCGCAATCGGTCCGGCGCTGATCGGCGCCGGCGCGGGCGATGCTGGGGCGGTTTCCTGATCCGGCGCGGCGCGGGGGCCTCAGACGGTCATGCGCATCTTGCGGCCCGGGGCGTGCAGCTGGCGCACCGCGGTGATGGGGATCTCGCCGCTCCAGGTGACGCGTTCGAGCACGAAAAGCGCCTCGCCCTCGCCGGCGCCGATCAGCGCCGCCTCCTCGCCCCGGGCGTTGGCGGCGGAGAACACGATGTCGCCATGGCTGAAGGGCGCGTTGCGCACCAGCCATTCATTGGCGCTGACGGTTTCCAGATCCACGTCGAGAAACCCCGGGACCGCGGGCAGGTGCACCCAGCGGTCCTCATAGACATGGGGACGATCGTCGGCGAGGTGCAGGGCGCGGACATGCAGCATGTCGGCGTCGGCGGCGAGCCCCAGCAGCGCCGCCACTTCGGGGGGCGGGCCGCGGCGGTCGCGGCTGATCAGCGCGTGGCGGTAGGCGCGGCCCTGCTGTTCGATTTCCAGCCGGGTGATCGGGATGTCGAGCCGGGCCTTGCGCACCGGGGTCGCGGCCACCCGCGTGCCGGCCTTGCGCCGGCGGTCCAGCAGCCCCGCCTCGGCCAGATCGCGCAGCGCCCGGTTGACGGTGGCCCGCGCGCAGCCGAATTCGGCGGCGAGGTCGGCCTCGGTGGGGATCAGCCCGCCGGGGGGCCAGACGCGGTCGTTGATCCGGCGCAGGGCCTCGGCGCGGATGGATTGCCAGGACCGGGTCTCGGGTCTGGTCACAACGCGTCGCGCAGGCCGCGCATGGTGGCGCGGTAGGCCGCGGTGATGGCGTCATGGGCATGGTGGCGCCCGTCGCGCACCACGCGCCGCCCCGCCGACCAGACGTCGCGCACCATGCGGTCGTCGCCGGCGAAGATCCAGGCGTCGAGCAGCGCGTCGCCGGCGCGGCCTTCGAGATCCACGGCCCCCATGTCGAGCGCCGCCAGATCGGCGAGCCGCCCCGGAGCGATGACGCCGCCGTCGCGGGCCGCCGCCTGCGCCCCGCCCCGCGCCGCGCCTTCGAACAGCGCCCGGCCGGTGGATTGGTCCGGGGTGGCCAGCGCCGCGCGGCTTTTGTCGCGCAGGCGCTGGGAATATTCGAACGTGCGCAGCTCCTCGGACAGCGCGATGCGGATGTTGCTGTCCGAACCGATGCCGAAGCGCCCGCCCTGGCCAAGATAGGCGACGCCGTCGAATATGCCGTCGCCGAGGCTGGATTCGGTGATCGGGCACAGCCCGGCCACGGCGCGGCTTGCCGCCAGCGCCGCGGTTTCGCGGGGCAGCATCTGGGTGGCGTGGATCAGGCACCAGCGGTCGTCCACATCGGCGTTGGCGAGCAGCCATTCCATGGGGCGGGCGCCATAGGCGGAACGCACCTCCTCGACCTCGGCCGCCTGTTCGGCCACGTGCATGTGCAGCGGCGCGCCCCCGCCGCCGGGCGCGCCGAGCGCCCGGGCGAGGTCGGCGGCGAAGGCGAGACCGTCGCGGCTGACCGCGCGCAGCGAATGCGGCGCGACGCCGAGGCGGCAATCCCCGGGCAGGGCGGCAAGCCCGGCGCCGGCGGCGTCCACCAGTTGCGCGAATCGGTCCGGGTCGTTGCCGAAGCGGATCTGCCCGGCCTGCAGCGCCCCCCCGTCGCAGCCGCCCTGCTGGTAGAACACCGGCAGCAGGGTGAGGCCGATGCCGGTCCGCCCCGCCGCCGCCACGATGCGATGCGCCAGTTCGGCGAGATCGTCATAGGGGGCGCCGCCGGGCTGGTGGTGCAGGTAGTGAAATTCGGCGACCGCGGCGTAGCCGGCCTCCAGCATCTGCATCTGCACGAAGGCGGCGATGGATTCCACATCCTCCGGGCCGAGCCGGTCAAGGAAGCGGAACATCAGCCGCCGCCAGGTCCAGAAGCTGTCGCCAGGGTCCGGGCCACGGCGTTCGGTGAGCCCGGCCATGGCGCGCTGGAAGGCGTGGCTGTGCAGGTTGACGGGGGCCGGCAGCAGCGCGCCCACCCGCGTTCCCTCGGGCGGCGCGCCCGCCCGCATCGACTCGACGCGACCATCCTCGCCGATGCTGACGCGCAGGCCGGATTCCCAGCCGTTTTCGGTAAGCGCCTGTTCCGCCCAGATGATTTCCATGATCGTGATCCGTCTTGACAGCATTATTATGTGCATACATATTATGCCCACCCGCGATCTTATCAAGAGATAAATCTCGTGTCCCAGACCGATTCCCGACTTGTGCTGACAAATGCGACGCTGGCCACCATGGCGACGCCCGACGCGCCCTATGGGCTGATCGATTCAGGCGCCCTGGCGATCGGCGCCGGGAAGATCGCCTGGATCGGCGCGCAACGCGATCTGCCCGCCGTGCTCGACAGCTGGCCGCGCCGCGATCTGGGCGGGCGGCTGGTCACCCCGGCGCTGATCGACTGCCACACCCATATCGTGCATGGCGGCGAACGGGCGCGGGAATTCGAGATGCGACTGGAGGGCGCGAGCTACGAGGCGATCGCGCGCGCCGGGGGGGGGATCCTGTCCACCGTCACCGCCACCCGGGCGGCGGACGAGACGATGCTGCTGACCGCCGCCCTGCCCCGCATCGACGCGCTGATCGCCGAGGGCGCGGCCTGCATCGAGATCAAGTCCGGCTACGGGCTGGACATGGCCACCGAGCTGACGATGCTGCGCGCGGCGCGCGCCGTGCCAACGCTGCGCCCGGTGCGGGTGCGCACCAGCTTTCTGGGGGCCCACGCCCTGCCGCCGGCCTATCGCGGCCGCGCCGACGCCTATCTTGACGAAATCTGCCTGCCGACGCTGGCCGCCGCCCATGCCGAGGGGCTGGTGGACGCGGTGGACGGGTTTTGCGAGGGCATCGCGTTTTCGCCCGCCCAGATCGGCCGGGTGTTCGACGCGGCGCGCGATCTGGGCCTGCCGGTGAAGCTGCATGCCGAACAGCTGTCCAATCTCGGCGGCGCGCGCCTGGCGGCGCGGTTCGGCGCGTTGTCCGCCGATCATCTGGAATACGCCGATGCGGGCGACGCGGCGGCGATGGCCGCCGCCGGGACCGTGGCGGTGCTGCTGCCCGGCGCCTATTACACGCTGCGCGAAACCCAGACCCCGCCCGTCGCCGCTTTTCGCGAACACGGCGTGCCCATGGCGGTGGCCACCGACTGCAACCCCGGGTCCTCGCCGCTGAATTCGCTGCTGCTGGCGATGAACATGGCCTGCACGCTGTTCCGTCTGACCCCGGAGGAGGCGCTGGCCGGGGCCACGGTCCACGCGGCCGCCGCGCTGGGGCTTGACGATGCCGGGCGCATCGCGCCGGGGCTGCGCGCCGACCTGGCGATCTGGGACGTGGAGCGCCCGGCGGAGCTGTCCTATCGCATCGGTTTCAACCCGCTGCATGAGCGCCTGTTCGGAGGCGCGCAGTGACCCCGCTGATCATCGCCCCGGGCGGGCTCGACCTGGCGATGCTGGAGGATGTGTATCGCAACCAGCGCCCGGCGGCGCTGGACGCTGCGGCGCGCGGACCGGTGGAGGCGGCGCAGGCGCAGGTGGCCGGGGCGGCGGCGGGCGGCGCGGCGGTCTACGGGGTCAACACCGGCTTCGGAAAACTCGCCAGCCGCAAGATCGCGCCCGAGGACACCGCCACCCTGCAACGCAACCTGATCCTGTCCCATTGCTGCGGCGTCGGCGCGCCGATGGAGCGCGACCAGACCCGCCTGATGATGGCGCTGAAGCTGGCGTCATTGGGGCGCGGCGCGTCGGGCGTGCGCTGGCAGGTGATCGCGCTGATCGAGGCCATGCTGGCGAAGGGCGTCACCCCGGTGGTCCCCTCGCAGGGCTCCGTCGGGGCCTCGGGCGATCTGGCGCCGCTGGCGCATATGGCGGCGGCGATGATCGGCATGGGCGAGGCGGAATATCGCGGGCGGGTGATGGCGGGCGGCGACGCGCTGGCGGCGGCCGGGCTGGACCCGGTGACGCTCGGTCCCAAGGAGGGGCTGGCGCTGATCAACGGCACGCAGTTTTCGACCGCCGCGGCGCTTGCGGGGCTGTTCGAGGCGTGGCGCGCGGCCGCGGCTTCGATCGTCACGGCGGCGCTGTCCACCGATGCGATCATGGGCTCGACCGCGCCGCTGCTGGCCGAAATCCACGCCCTGCGCGGCCATCAGGGCCAGATCGACGCGGCCCGGGCGATGCGCGCGATCATGGCCGGGTCCGAGATCCGAGAGAGCCACCGCGACGGCGACGCGCGGGTGCAGGATCCCTATTGCATTCGCTGCCAGCCGCAGGTTCTGGGCGCCTGCGCCGACCTGCTGCGCTTCGCCGGGCGCACGCTCACCATCGAGGCCAACGCGGTCACCGACAATCCGCTGGTGCTGGCGGAGGCCGGGCGGATCGTCTCGGGCGGCAATTTCCACGCCGAGCCGGTTGCCTTCGCCGCCGACCAGATCGCGCTCGCCATCGCCGAGATCGGGGCCATCGCCCAGCGCCGCGTGGCGCTGATGGTCGACCCGACGCTGTCCTTCGACCTGCCGCCCTTCCTGACCCCCGATCCGGGGCTGAATTCCGGCTTCATGATCGCCGAGGTCACCACCGCGGCGCTGATGAGCGAGAACAAGCATCTTGCCAACCCGTGCTCCACCGATTCGACGCCGACCAGCGCCAATCAGGAAGATCACGTGTCCATGGCCGCGCATGGCGCGCGGCGGCTGGGGCGGATGAACGCCAATCTGGCGCGCATTCTGGGGGTGGAGCTGCTGTGCGGGGCGCAGGGGGTCGAGTTTCGCGCGCCGCTGGCGACCAGCGCGCGCCTGCAGGCAGTGATCGCGCGGCTGCGCGAAACCGTGCCGCCGCTGGGCGAGGACCGCTATCTGGCCCCCGATATCGAGCGCGCCGCGACGCTGGTGCGCGAGGGGGCGCTGGCGGAGGCGGCCGGGCTGGATGGAGTCTTGCTGTGGGAGGCGCGGGCATGAGCATCGAACCTGTCGAGGTGGCGCGGGGCGACGGCCCGGTGGTGCTGGGGCTGCCGCATACCGGCACGCATGTGCCCGACGAGGCGGCCGAGGGGCTGAACGACGTGGGGCTTGGGCTCGCGGACACCGACTGGCATGTCGACCGGCTGTATGACGGGCTGCTGGCGGGCGCGACCACGGTGCGCGCCACCTTCCACCGCTACGTGATCGACGCCAATCGCGACCCCGAAGGCGCGACTCTCTATCCCGGGCAGAACACCACCACGCTCTGCCCGCTCACCGATTTCGACGGGCGCCCGATCCACCGCCCGGGCATGGCCCCGGACGCGGCCGAGATCGCCCGGCGGCGCGCCGCCTTCCACGCCCCCTATCACGCGGCGCTGGCGGGCGAACTGGACCGGGTGCGGGCGCTGCACGGGGTGGCGATCCTCTATGATTGCCATTCGATCCGCTCGCGCATTCCGTTCCTGTTCGAGGGCGTGCTGCCGGATTTCAACATCGGCACGGATAACGGCAAAAGCTGCGCGCCGGACATCGAGGCCGCCACCGCTGCGATCTGCGCCGCCGCCGATTGCAGTTCGATCTTGAACGGTCGCTTTCGCGGCGGCTGGACCACGCGCCATTACGGGCGCCCGGCGACAGGCGTGCACGCGATCCAGATGGAACTGGCGCAATCCGCCTACATGGAGGAATCGCCGCCCTGGGCCTGGCGCGAGGACCGCGCGGCCCGGCTGCGCAAGCCGCTGAAAGACATCCTCGAACGCCTCGCCGCATTGGCGCCGACGCTGGCCGCCAGATAAATCCCCGACCGGAGGGCCTGACCATGACCGATCCCCGAAAGAACACCCGCGACATCTACCCGCCCACCGGAACCGAGATCACCGCCAAATCATGGCTCACCGAGGCCCCGATGCGGATGCTGATGAACAATCTGCACCCCGACATCGCCGAGAACCCCCACGAACTGGTGGTCTATGGCGGCATCGGGCGCGCCACCCGCACCTGGGCGGATTTCGACCGCATCGTCGCGGAACTGAAGACGCTGGAGGATGACGAGACCCTGCTGGTGCAGTCGGGCAAGCCCGTGGGGGTGTTTCGCACCCACAGGGACGCGCCCCGCGTGCTGATCGCCAATTCCAACCTGGTGCCGCATTGGGCGACCTGGGACCATTTCAACGAACTCGATCGCAAGGGCCTGATGATGTATGGCCAGATGACCGCCGGGTCGTGGATTTACATCGGGTCGCAGGGCATCGTGCAGGGCACCTACGAAACCTTCGCCGAGGCCGGGCGCCAGCATTACGGCGGCGATCTGAAGGGGCGCTGGATCCTGACCGCCGGGCTTGGCGGCATGGGCGGCGCGCAGCCGCTGGCGGCGGTGATGGCCGGCTGCTGCTGCCTCGCGGTGGAATGCGACGAGTCCCGGATCGATTTCCGCCTGCGCACCGGCTATCTCGACGACAAGGCGCACACGCTGGACGAGGCGCTTGACAAGATCCGCCGCTGGACCGCGGCGGGCGAGGCCAAATCCGTCGGCCTTCTGGGCAACGCCGCCGACATTTTCCCCGAACTGGTCGCACGCGGCGAACGCCCCGACATCGTCACCGACCAGACCTCGGCCCATGACCCGATCAACGGCTATCTGCCGCAGGGCTGGACGCTGGCCAAATGGCGCGCCCTGCGCGAAAGCGACCCCAAGGCGGTGGAAAAGGCGGCGCGCGCCTCGATGAAAACCCATGTGGCGGCGATGGTGGATTTCTGGAACCGCGACGTGCCCGTGCTCGATTACGGCAACAACATCAGGCAGGTGGCGCTTGACGAGGGGCTGGAAAACGCCTTCGCCTTCCCCGGCTTCGTGCCCGCCTATATCCGCCCGCTGTTCTGCCGGGGCGTCGGCCCGTTCCGCTGGTGCGCGCTGTCCGGCGACCCCGAGGACATCTACAAGACCGACGCCAGGGTGCGCGAGCTGATCCCCGACGATCCGCATCTGCACAACTGGCTCGACATGGCGCGCGAACGCATCGCCTTTCAGGGCCTGCCGGCGCGGATCTGCTGGGTGGGGCTGGGGCAGCGGCACCGGCTGGGGCTCGCCTTCAACGAAATGGTGCGCAGCGGCGAACTGAAAGCCCCGATCGTCATCGGGCGGGATCATCTGGACAGCGGCTCGGTGGCCTCGCCCAATCGCGAGACCGAATCGATGAAGGACGGCTCGGACGCGGTGTCCGACTGGCCGCTGCTGAATGCGCTGCTGAACTGCGCCTCCGGGGCGACCTGGGTGTCGCTGCACCATGGCGGCGGAGTCGGCATGGGGTTCTCGCAGCATGCGGGGATGGTGATCTGCTGCGATGGCAGCGCCGACGCGGACCGGCGCATCGAACGGGTGCTGTGGAACGACCCCGCGACCGGGGTGATGCGCCACGCCGACGCCGGCTATCAGACCGCCATCGACTGCGCGAAGGAAAACGGCCTGAACCTGCCCGGGATCACCGGCTGAGCCGATGCAGACCCGGCGCGCCGCGTTTTTCACGCGCGGCGCCGCCGCAGGAAGTAGGGCGGATCCCGATCCGCCATTGGCGGCGCCGGCGATCAGCGCGGCGCCCGGTCAAGGAAGGCCAGCATTCGTTCAGCGATGAACGGTCCATGATCCTCCAGCGCGAAATGCCCGGTGTCCAGCAGGTGGAATTCCAGTGTCTTCAGGTCGCGCTTGTAGGGATGGGCGCCCTCGGCGGGAAAGATCGGGTCGTTGGCGCCCCAGATCAGCAGCGCCGGCGGCTGGTGTTCGCGAAACAGCGCCTGCCACTGCGGATACAGCGCCGGGTTGGTCCCGTAATCGAGAAAATACGCCAGTTGCGCCTCCTGCGCCCCGGGCCGGTCGAGCAGATGCTGCGCGTTCCAGTAATTGTCGGGGCTGACCAGGCCCGGATCCTTCATCCCCGCCGTGTATTGCCATCTGGTCGCCTCCAGCGTGAAGACCCCGCGCAGCCTGTCGCCGTTGGCCGCATTCGGATCCTCCCAATAGGCTTTCAGCGGATCCCAGAAATCGCCCAGCCCCTCGGCATAGGCGTTGCCGTTCCGGATGACGATGCCGGTGACCCGCGCCGGATCGGCGGCGAACATGCGAAACCCCACCGGGGCGCCGTGATCCATCACGTAGAGCGCGCAGCGATCGACGCCCTTGCGCGCCAGAAGCTCGGTGACCATGCGCGCGGCGCGGTCGAAGGAATAGTCGAATTCATCGGCCGGGGGCATGTCCGAGGCCCCGAAGCCCGGGTAATCCGGCGCGATCACGTGATAGCGCGCCGCCAGCGCCGGGATCAGGTCGCGAAACATCTGCGGCGAGGTGGGAAACCCGTGCAGCAGCAGCGCCGTGGCCCGCGCCGGATCGCCGGCCTCGCGCCAGGCGATGGACAGGCCGTCGATGGTCTCGACGCCGTAGCGCACCTGCGTTGCGCGCGTTGCCGTGGCGGCGGGGGCGGCGGGGGCGGCGGGGGCGGATACGCCGATTGGCGCGGCCAGCGCCAATGCGCCGCCGCCGCGCAGGAAAGCCTTGCGGGTGAATGTCATGGCGAATTCTCCTTGCTGGGTGGGGATCGGGCGGCGATGGGTCGGCAGCGCTCAGAGGCCGAGATCGCTCAGCCCAGGGTGGTCCGCGGGCCGGGGGCCGATTGGCCAGCGAAACAGCCGCTGGGACGCGGCGATGGGCTGGTCGTTGATGCTGGCGATGCGGCGGCGCATGAGCCCGCCGGCGTCAAATTCCCAGTTCTCGTTGCCATGGGCGCGAAACCAGGCGCCGGCGGCGTCGCGCCATTCATAGGCGAAGCGCACGGCGATGCGGGCGCCGCCGAAGGCCCACAATTCCTTGATCAGGCGGTAGTCGCGCTCGCGCGCCCATTTGCGGGTCAGGAACGCCTCGATCTCGGCGCGCCCGCTCAGGAACTCGGCGCGATTGCGCCACTGGCTGTCGGGCGTGTAGGCCAGCGCGGTTTTTTGCGGGTCGCGGGCGTTCCAGGCGGTCTCGGCGGCGCGCACCATTTGCGCGGCGCCGCTTGCGTCAAAGGGCGGCAGGGGGCGGTGGGACATGGCGGACCTATTCCGGATTGAAGAGCTTACTGATCGGTTCTTCTAGATACCATATATGTTTGCGAACAGATCGGTCATCCACAAACCAAAAAACAAAAACAAGCGTGCCAAATGCCATACCGATCGGTCATCCGCTTCGGGCGAAAATCACCCCTTTTGCGTAGGGCGGATCCCGATCCGCCATTGGCGGCGCCGGCCGCCAGCCCGCCCGCGCCCGCCGCCTGCGCCCGCCGATCGCGCGCCCGCCCGCCTGCGCGCTTGGCGCGGCGGGCGAAAATCCGGCATAACGGGGGCGGCCGCCCCGTCGCGGCGGCGCAAGATTCGAGGAAACCGGATGTCCGACAGCGCAAAGGCCGGAATGGCGACCCGCCGGGAGGTGCTGGGCGACGCGCATGTGGACCGCGCCGAGGCCCGAAAGACCGGGTTCGACGCGCCGTTTCAGGCGCTGATCGTCGAGGGCGCCTGGGGTTCGGTCTGGGCGCGGCCCGACATCGCGCGGCGCGAACGCTCGATGCTGACCCTGGCGCTGCTGGCCGCGCTCGGGCATTGGGACGAGATCCCCATGCATGTGCGCGCCACCGCCCGCACCGGGGCCTCGCCGTCTGATCTGCGCGAGGCGATGCTGCATGTGGCGATCTACGCGGGGGCGCCCGCCGCCAACCACGCGCTGAAGATCATCCGCGAAACCTATGCCGAGATGGGAGTCGAGTTGTGAACGATCCGGACGCCCCGCCGCGCGGGGCCTTTTATCAGCGCGATCGCGACTGGCACCCGCCGGCCTTCGATCCGCGCTACAAGACCAGCGTCAAGCGGGCCCCGCAGGCGGCGCTGATCTCGCTCGATTCCACCGCGTCCGAAATCGCCGGCCCGGTGTTCGGGCACAACATGCTCGGCCCGCATGACGACGACCTGCTGGTGAATTTCGCCGCCGCCGGGCAAAGCCCGATCGGGCAGCGGATCATCGTGCATGGGCGGGTGCTGGACGAGAATGCCCGCCCGGTCCCCGGCGCGCTGATCGAGATCTGGCAGGCCAATGCCGGCGGGCGCTACCGGCACCGCAAGGAAGGCTATGTGGCGCCGCTGGACCCGAATTTCGGCGGTTGCGGGCGCTGCGTCGCCGATTCCGCCGGCCGCTACCGGTTTCGCACCGTGCAGCCTGGCGCCTATCCCTGGCCCAACGGGGTCAATGACTGGCGCCCTCAGCACATCCATTTCTCGATCTTCGGCGCGGGCTTCGCGCAAAGGCTGATCACCCAGATGTATTTCGAGGGCGACCCGCTGATCCCGCTTTGCCCCATCGTCAACACCATCCCCGACCCGGAGGCGGTGAAGCGCCTGATCGCGCCGCTCGATCTGAACAATTCCGAACCCATGGACGCGCGCGCCTATCGTTTTGACATCGTGCTGCGCGGGCGGCGATCGACGCTGTTCGAGAACCGACGGGAGGGCAATTGATGACCCAGCTGCTGAAGACCCTGAAGGAAACGCCGTCCCAGACCGCCGGGCCCTATGTGCATATCGGGCTGGCGCCGAATTTCGGCGGCATTCCGGGGGTTTACGCTGATGATCCGGGTGCGGCGACGGTCAGCGACCAGACCAGGGGCGCGCGCATCGCCATTCGCGGAGCCGTGTTCGACGGATTCGGCGCGCCGCTGCGCGATGCGATGATCGAAATCTGGCAGGCGGACGCCGCAGGGCTTTACAACTCGCCCGAGGAGACCCGCGGCGCGGCCGACCCGCATTTTTCCGGCTGGGGCCGCCAACCGGCGGATTTCGACAGCGGGGAATGGCGGTTCGACACCATCAGGCCCGGCCCGGTCCCGCACCGGGGCGGGGCGATGATGGCGCCCCACATAACCTTCTGGATCGTGGCGCGGGGCATCAATATCGGCCTGCAGACCCGGATGTATTTCCCCGAGGAGGCCGAGGCCAACGCCGCCGACCCGGTGCTGGCGCGCATCGAGCACAGGCAGCGCGTCTCGACGCTGATCGCACAGGCCGAGGGCCCGGGCGCCTACCGGTTCGACATCCGCCTGCAGGGCGATCGTGAAACGGTCTTTTTTGATGTTTGACGCGGGCAAAGGCCCGCGCGGAGGATCCCGACATGGCTGACCCCGCGGCGAAACCCTGCATCATCTGCGTCGCCATCACCGGATCGGTGCCCCGCAAGGCCAACAACCCGGCGGTGCCGATCACCGTCGCCGAACAGATCGAATCGACGCATGAGGCCTTCGAGGCCGGGGCCTCCATCGCCCATTGCCATGTGCGCAACGATGACGAATCCGTCACCTCGGACCCGGAGAAATTCGCGGCGCTGATGCAGGGGATCCGGGCGCATTGCCCCGGCATGATCGTGCAGCTGTCCACCGGCGGGCGGTCGGGCGCGGGGGCCGCGCGCGGCGGGATGCTGCCGTTGCGCCCCGACATGGCCTCGCTGTCCGTGGGGTCGAACAATTTTCCGACCCGGGTCTATGAAAACCCGCCGGATCTGGTGGACTGGCTGGCCGCCGAGATGCTGAAGCACGACGTGAAGCCGGAGATCGAGGCCTTCGATCTGAGCCATGTGTTTCAGGCGGCTGCGATGCAGAAGGACGGGCGGCTGAAGGCCCCGCTCTACGTGCAGTTCGTGATGGGGGTGAAGAACGCCATGCCGGTCGATCGCGAGGCGTTCGATTTCTATGTGCGCACATTGGGGCGCATCGCCCCGGACGCGCAATGGTGCGGGGCCGGGATCGGGCGGTTCCAGCGGGTGCTGAACGACTGGTCGATCGCGGCGGGCGGGCACACGCGCACCGGGCTGGAGGACAACATGCGGCTGGATCGCGACCGGCTTGCGCCCTCGAACGCGGCGCTGGTGCGCATCGCCGTCGATCTGTGCGCGAAACACGGGCGCCCGGTGGCCTCGGCGACGCAGGCGCGGCGGATTCTGGGGTTGCGGGCGGCGTGACGGTGGATTTGGTATATCGATGAACGTTTAACGCTATATTATCTGGGCGGCGCGCAGGCATTGACGCATCGCTTTCGCCGCCGGATCATGTCCGCGATGCGCGCCGCCCAGGCGAGCTCAGGCAAAAGAAACCAAAGAAACCAACGGGAGCCGAAAATGAATGCAGTCAAGTCGCTGATGCTCGGGGGGGCGGCGCTGATCGCCGGCGCCGCGCTGGCCGGGGCCGAGACCCGCGTCACCTACAAATCGGCGAAAACCACCTCGTCCTACTACCAGATGGCGGTGCAGATCGCGCAGGCGATGAAAGCCGGGTCGAATGGCGAGATCATCGTCACCGTCGAGGAAAGCCAGGGCTCGGTGCAGAACGTCATGGAGACGCGCGCGCGGCGGGGCAATTACGTGTTCACCACCCCGCCGGTGCTGGTGCGCCTCGCCCAGGCCGGCAAGGCGATGTTCAAGGGCAAGGCCGATCCGCGCTTTGACGAAATCCGGGCGCTGTTCCCGATCCCGTCGCTGACCATGCATTTCGTGATGAGCAACAGGAGCGGCGCAAAAACCTTCGCCGATCTCGAGGGCAAGACCATCCTGCTCGGCAAGGGGTCCTTCGGCGCTCGCGAGGGGGCCAAGTACCTGAAGCTGTTCGGGCTCGAGGGCAAGGTGACGTTGGCGGACGCGGAATTGTCCAACGCCGTGCCGGCGCTGAAGAACGGCCAGATCGACGGCTTCGTGACCGCCGGGTCATGGCCGGCGCCCAACGTGATCGAGGCCGCGGCGGGGACCGGGGTGACGGTGCTGTCGCTCTCCGACGACCAGATCGCCAGAACCAAGCGCACCCGGCTGGCGATCCCGGCCGGGACCTATGCGGGGCAGGACAGCGACATCGTCACCACCTCGCTGCCCGTGGTCGCCTACACCACCACCGACATGGATGACGACACCGCCTATGCGCTGACCGCCACCTACTGGGCCGAGCGCGCGAAGATGAGCAAGGACGCGGCCTGGTGGACCGGCGTCGACAAGGCGCTGCTGGGCAACATCACCGGCAAGATCCACCCCGGCGCGCTGCGGTTCTACGAAGAAAACGGCTACCCGATCACCGACGCGCAGAAGTGATCCAAGCCGACGCAAACGGTCCGGCCCGGAAGGCGACTTCCGGGCCGGGTTCCGCAGCGCCGCCGCCAATCGACCCCAAATTCGGCGACCCGACGCTTGCGGCGCGCGAAAAGCTGGGATGGAGCCTGTTCGGCGCGCTTGCCATCGCCTTTCACCTGGGGCTGATCTTTTCCGGGCTGACGCCGAATCTGGTGAGCCGCCCGCTGCACATGGCGCTGGCGCTGCCCTGGGCGCTGGTGTTCCTGGCGCGCGGGCGGGGCCAGCGGATCAGCGGCGCGGCGATCGCCGCGATCGGCATCGCCGCCTGCCTGTGGATCGCCTGGAACCACGACGCGCTGGCCGATCAATACGGGTTTCTCGAAGGGCCGTTCCAGACGGCGATCGCCGTCACCCTGCTGGCCGTGGCGCTGGAAATGGCGCGCCGCGCCATCGGCTGGCCGCTGCCGATCGCCGCGGCGCTGGCGCTGGCCTACGGGCTGTGGGGGCAGTGGATTCCCGGCGAATTCGGCCATCCGGGCACGCCGCTGGCAAGTTTTCTGGGCGCGCTGACCATCGCCGAGGGCGGCATCTGGGGGCGGCTCACGGGCGTGTCTGTGAACATCGTGGCGATTTTCGTGATCATGGGCGCGGCGCTCAACGCCGGCGAGGCCGGGCAGGGTTTCATGAACGTCGCCGCCGCCGCCGCCGGGCGAATGCGCGGCGGCGCGGCCAAGGTGTCGGTGATCTCCTCGGCGCTGTTCGGGTCCATCTCGGGCTCGGCCTCGGCCAATGTCGCCTCCACCGGGGCGATCACCCTGCCCTCGATGATCCGGCTCGGCTATCCCCGGGCGCTGGCCGGGGCGGTTGAAGCCGTGGCGTCGTCGGGCGGGCAGATCATGCCGCCGCTGATGGGCGCCGGGGCGTTCGTGATGGTGGAGCTGACCGGCGTGCCCTATTCGGGGATCATGGCGGCGGCGCTGCCCCCGGCATTGCTGTATTTCCTTGCGGTCTGGGTCGGGGTGGACGCGTTTGCGCGCCGCCACGAGCTGCGCGGGCTGCCCGAGGGCGAGCGCCCCGGCTGGCGGATCGTGGCGATCACCTCGGGGTTTTTCCTCGTGCCGTTCACGGTGCTGCTATGGGCGATGTTCGGGGCCGGGTTCACCCCGCAATACGCCGCCAGCCTGGCGATCCTGGTCGCGGCGCTGCTGCTGGTTTTCGACGCGCGGCTGACGCTGGACTGGCGGCGGACGCTGGATCGGCTGTCGGGCGCCTGCCTCGGGGCCGGGCGTCAGATCGCGGTGATCGCCTCGATCATCATCTGCGCCTCGATCCTGATCGGGGTGCTGGGGATCACCGGGCTGGGGGTGAAGATCACCTCGCTGATCATTTCGGGCTCTGGCGGCCAGCTGTGGCCGGCGCTGCTGCTGACGGCGCTGGCCTGCCTGATCCTGGGCATGGAGGCCCCGACCACCGCCGCCTATGTGATCTGCGTGTCGGTGGCCGGGCCGGCGCTGATCGAACTGGGGCTGGCGCCGTTGCAGGCGCATCTGTTCGTGTTCTGGTTCGCGCTGCTCAGCACCATCACCCCGCCGGTCTGCGGCGCGGTGTTCATCGCCGCGGGCATGGTCGGGGAAAACTGGCTGAAGGTGGCGCTGAGCGCCATGGCGCTGGGGCTGGGGCTGTATGTGATCCCGCTGGGGATGGTGGCCAATCCGGGTCTGATCGCCATGGCCGCGTCGCCATTGGGCGCGCTGGGCGCGACGCTGAAGGTGGGGCTGGGGCTGGGGCTGCTGTCCTACGGCGTCATCGCGCCCATGCCCTGGGCCTGGAAGCTGGCGCTGCTGGTCGCGGGCGCGGGCGCGGTGTTCGCGCCGCTGGGGGGCTGAGGGGCGCGTTCGGCGGCGCGGCTCTGGCCCGGGGCGATGATTTCGCTTCGCAATCCTTTGCGTTTGGCGCACACTCTCCGGATGAAACCGTCGCCGTCGGGTCCGCCAGGGCACATGGCGTCGCGCGCAATCGCCGCCGCAAGAGCGGCCCCCGCCGACGGGGCGACACAGGGACAACGACGCAATGACAAATATCTCCGGCATCGGCACGCCCGCGCAGCTTCGCGACCCGAATTACACGCCGCCCATGCTCAAGGCGATTCCGCTGGGCATCCAGCATGTGCTGGCGATGTTCGTGTCCAACGTCACCCCGGCGATCATCGTCGCCGGCGCGGCGGGGTTCGGGTTCGGCACGCCCGGGGTGCCCGAACTGGTCTACATGATCCAGATGTCGATCCTGTTCGCCGGGATCGCGACGCTGCTGCAGACCATCGGCTTCGGCCCGGTGGGCGCGCGGCTGCCCATCGTGCAAGGCACCAGCTTCGCCTTCCTGCCGGTGATGATCCCGCTGGTGGCGGGCAAGGGGGTGGAGGCGATGCCGGCGATCATGGGCGGCATCGTGGTCGGCGGGCTGTTCCACGCATCCCTCGGGCTGTTCATCGGAAAAATCCGCTTCGCGCTGCCGCCGCTGGTCACCGGGCTGGTGGTGACCATGATCGGCCTGGCGCTGGTCAAGGTGGGCATTCAATACGCGGCCGGCGGCGTCCCGGCCATCGGCACGCCGGAATACGGCAGCGCCCAGAACTGGCTGGTGGCGCTGACGGTGGTGGCGGTGACGCTGGGGTTCAAGTTCTTCACCCACGGCATGTGGTCCATCGCCTCGGTGCTGATCGGCCTGGCCGCGGGCTACGCGCTGGCGTTGACGCTGGGCATGGTGAGCTTCGGCAATATCGAGCGCGCCGCCTGGGTGCTGGCCCCCCAGCCGATGCATTTCGGCATCGAGTTCAGTTCGGCCGCGATCATCGGGTTCTGTCTGATGGCGGTGATCTCGGCGATCGAGACCGTGGGCGACGTGTCCGGCATCACCAAGGGCGGCGCCGGGCGCGAGGCCACGGACAAGGAGATCTCGGGCGCCACTTTCGCCGACGGCCTGGGCACGGCGGTCGCAGGGCTGTTCGGGGCGCTGCCCAACACCTCGTTCAGCCAGAATGTGGGGCTGATCGCCATGACCGGGGTGATGAGCCGCCACGTGGTCACCTGCGGCGCGGTGTTCCTGATCGTCGCGGGCTTCGTGCCCAAGGTCGGGGCGGCGATCTCCACGGTGCCCATCGAGGTGCTGGGCGGCGGGGTGATCGTGATGTTCGGCATGGTGGTGGCGGCGGGGATCTCCATGCTGTCGGACGTGGCCTGGGATCGGCGCAACATGGTGATCTTCGCGGTGTCGCTGTCGCTGGGGCTGGGTTTGCAGCTGGAGCCGGGGGCCCTGCAGCACCTGCCGGACACGCCGCGCATCCTGCTGGCTTCGGGGCTGCTGCCGGCGGCGTTCCTGGCGATCGCGCTGAACCTGCTGCTGCCGGAAACCCTGTCGGAGGACCAGACCGAGGAGATGTCCGGCGGCATGGGCGGCCACGAGTAGCGCCGCGCGCAAGCCGCCAGCCGCCAGCCGGGGCGCGGCTGGCGCGGCCTCGGCCAATGGCGGCGTCAGCCCCGGGGGGCGAATTCCGCAGGGTCGAGCCGCCCCGGCCTTCCGTCCAGCGCCAGCCGCGCGATCCGCGCCGGGGTTTCGGCCACCACCCGGCCGCGGCGCACCACCGCGAGGCGCGTCGCCTTCAGGCGGATCGCCTCGATCGGGTCCGCGGCCTGCAGCAGCACCATGTCGGCATGGGCGCCGACCGCCAGCCCGTAGCCCTCCAGCCCCATGATCCGCGCGGAATTCTCCGTCACCGCGTCAAAGCACCAGCGCATGTCCGCGCGCGAGGACAGTTGCGCCACGTGCAGGCCCATGGAGGCGACCTCCAGCATGTCCGCCGCGCCCAGCGAATACCACGGATCCATGACGCAATCCGCGCCGAAGCCGATGGTGATCCCGGCGTCGCGCAATTCGCGCACCCGGGTCTGGCCGCGCCGCTTCGGGTAGCCGTCATGGCGGCCCTGCAGCATGATGTTGATCAGCGGGTTGGGGATCGCCGACAGCCCGGCCTCGACCATCAGCGGGATCAGTTTGGACACGTAGTAATCGTCCATGGAATGCATCGAGGTCAGGTGCGATCCGGTCACCCGCCCCTGCAGGCCGAGGCGCTGGGTTTCGAAGGCCAGCGCCTCCACATGGCGCGACAGCGGGTCGTCGGATTCGTCGCAATGCATGTCGACGCGCAGCCCGCGCTCGGCGGCGATCTCGCAGAGGCGGCGCACCGATCGCGCGCCCTCGGCCATGGAGCGTTCGAAATGCGGGATGCCGCCGACCACGTCCACGCCCATGTCGAGCGCGCGCAGCAGGTTGGCCTCGCCCGACGGGTCGCGGAACAGCCCGTCCTGGGGGAAGGCCACCAGCTGCAGGTCGATATAGGGCGCCACCTGGCGGCGCACCTCCAGCAGCGCCTCGACGCCCTTCAGCTGATCGTCGCAGACATCCACGTGGGAGCGGATCGCCAGCAGGCCCTGGCTGACGGCGAGGTCGCAGTAGCCAAGCGCGCGGGCGATGATGTCATCGACGCTCTGCAGCGGCTTGAGTTCGCCCCAGAGGCCAATGCCCTCCAGCAGCGTGCCGGACACATTCATCCGCGGGCGGCCCAGCGACAGGGTGGCGTCCATGTGGAAATGCGGGTCCGCGAAAGGCGGCGCGACCAGCCGGCCGGCGGCGTCGATCTCGCGTCGGGCTTCGGCGGCCAGCTTTGGTTCCAGCGCGACGATGCGCCCGTCGCGACAGCCGATGTCATGCCCGGCCCGCCCGTCGGGCAGGGTGGCGTTGCGGATGATCAGATCAAGGCTCATGCCCGCCCCCAATGCAAAAGATCAACGCTGGCCCTTGAACCACGGCGCCAGCAACGCGCGCGGATAGTCGGCGCCGCGGGCCGCCGCCACCAGCGCGATGATCGACAGGATATAGGGCGCCATCAGGAACACCTGCCCGGGCACCGCGCCGCCGATCTGGGTTTGCAGGCGCACCTGGAAGGCGTCGAAGGCCCCGAACAGCAGCGCCCCCAGCAGCGCCTTGCCCGGTCGCCATGACGCGAAGATCACCAGCGCGATGCAGATCCAGCCGCGCCCGCTGACCATGCCGATGAAGAAGGCGTTGAAGGTGGACATGGTGAGAAACGCCCCGCCCACGGCCATCAGCGCCGAACCCGCCATCACCGCGCCGATCCTGAGCGCGTAGACCGACAGGCCCTGCGCGTCCACCGCGTCGGGGTTGTCGCCCACCGCGCGCAGCGCCAGCCCCAGCGGGGTGCGCGCCAGCACCCACCACACCACCGCCACCATGGCGAAGGCCAGCCAGGTCATCGCCGTTTGCTGGAACAGCGCCGGGCCAAGGAACGGGATGTCGGAGAGAACGGGCACGTCCATGGGTTGGAACGCCTCGATGCGCGGCGGCGAACTGGCGTCGGGCAGCGCCGTGCGATAGGTGAAATAGGCGACCGAGGTGGCCAGCAGCGTCACCCCGAGCCCCGAGACATGCTGCGACAGGCCCAGCGGCACGGTCAGAATCGCGTGGATCAGCCCGAAGGCCGCGCCGGTGAGCGCCGCCGCCAGCACCCCGCCCCAGAGCCCGGCGCCCAGATACACCGCCAGCCAGCCGGCCATGGCGCCGGCGACGAAGATGCCTTCGATGCCAAGGTTCAGGACCCCGGCGCGTTCGCAGATCAGCGCGCCGAGCACGCCGAAAATCAGCGGCGTGGCGATGCGCACCGAGGCGGCCCAGAAATTTTCGCTGAGCAGGATGTCGAGGATCTCCATCATGCGTCTTCTCCTGTCCGCTTGCCCGTGCGCACCCGCACGAAGCGGAACCGCGCCGCGAAGCCGCCCACCAGCACCGAGAGCAGCGACAGCGCCACCACCAGGTCGGCGAGGTAGCTCGACACCCCGAGCGCGCGGCTCATGGAATCGGCGCCCACGAAGATCGAGGCGATGAACAGCGCCGCCGCCACCACCCCCAGCGGCGACAGCCCCGCCAGCATCGCCACCACGATCCCGGCATAGCCGTAGCCCGGCGACAGGTCGGCGGTGAGATAGCCCTTGAGCCCCGCCACCTCGCCGACCCCGGCGAGCCCGGCGAGCGCGCCCGAGACCAGCGCCGCGCTCATCAGCGTGCGGCCCACCGGGATGCCGGCGTGGCGCGCCGCGGCGGGGTTTTCGCCCACGGCGCGGATCTTCATGCCCCAGACGGTGCGGGTCAGCGCCAGCCAGGCGAGCAGCGCCATGACCAGCCCGAGGATCAGCCCCGAATGCACCCGCATCCGGTCCATCAGCCTGGGCAGCATGGCCTGATCGAGGATCGGTTCGGATTGCGGCCAGCCCATGCCCATGGGGTCCTTCAACGGGCCTTCGAGCATGATCTGCACGAACAGCAGAATGATGAAATTCAGCAGCAGGGTGGTCACGACTTCATCGGCGCCGAAGCGGGTCTTCAGCCAGGCCGGGCCGGCCATGCCCAGGGCCCCGGCCGCCGCCCCGGCGAGGATCACCAGCGGGATCAGCGCCCAGCCCGGCGCGTCGATGGCGCCCGAGCCCACCACCACCGCCGCCAGCGCGCCCAGATACAGCTGTCCCTCGCCGCCGATGTTCCACAGCCTTGCGCGAAACGCCATGGCCGCCGCCAGCCCGGTGAGGATCAGCGGCGCGGCGCGGGTCAGCATCTCGGTGAAGGAGAACACCGAGCCGAACACGCCCCTGACCATCAGCCCGTAGGCCTCGATCGGGTCGGCGCCGGCCAGCGCCAGCGGGACCCCGGCCAGCGCCAGCGCCGCCAGCGCCGAGATCACCGGCACGATCAGCGACAGCAGGCGCGAGGGGGCGCGGGGCTCGATGCGGATCATGCGGCTTCTCCCGCCATCATCAGGCCGATGGTGGCCCGGTCGCGGCTGCCGGCCTCGCTCAGACGCCCGTCATGCAGCACCAGCACCCGGTCGGAGAGCGTGAGGATCTCGTCGAGATCCTCGGAGATCAGCAGCACCCCGGCGCCGCGCTTGCGCGCCTCCAGCAGGCGCCGCGCCACCTCGCCCGCCGCGCCCATGTCAAGCCCGCGGGTCGGCTGGTTGGCCAGGATCAGTCGCGGTTCGCGTTCGAACACCCGGGCGAGGATCAGTTTCTGGATGTTGCCGCCCGACAGCAGCCTTGCGGGGGCGTCCGGGCCGGGGCCGCGCACGTCGTAATCCCTGCACATGCGCGCGGCCTCGTCCCGGATCGCGCGGCGGCGCAAAAAGCCCCAATGGCTGACCTTGGGGTCGTCGAGGCGTTCGATCATCAGGTTTTCGGTCACCGTCATCGAACCGACGACGCCGTCATGGTGGCGGTCCTCGGGCACCCGCCCGACCCCGGCGGCGATCATCGAGGCGGGGTCGAAGCGCGTCACCCGCTTGCCGGCCAGCAGCATTTCGCCGCTGTCGGGGCGCGCCAGCCCGGAAATCAGCGCCGCCAGCGCCGCCTGGCCGTTGCCAGAGACCCCGGCGACGCCCACCACCTCGCGGGCGCGGACGGTGAACTGCGCGCCGTGCAGGGTGCGGCGCGCGTCGGGGCCCTTGACCCGCACGGCGCGCAGTTCCAGCACCGGGTCGCCGGGATCCAGCGATTCGCGCGGCGGCGGCGCGGCGGCGTGGCCCACCATCAGCTTGGCGATGGACATCTGGTCGGCGTCGGCGGTGGGGATCTCGCCAACCTTGCGCCCGGCGCGCAGCACCGCGATGCGGGTCGAAAACGCCAGCACCTCGCGCATCTTGTGGGAAATGAAGATCACCGACAGCCCGTTCGCGGCCATGCGGCCCACGGTCTCGAACAGGGTGTCGGCCTCCTGCGGGGTCAGCACGGCGGTGGGTTCGTCGAGCACCAGGATGCGCGCGTCGCGATACAGCGCCTTGAGGATCTCGACGCGCTGGCGTTCGCCCACCGACAGGCGGATCACCGGTTCGTCGAGCGGCGTGACCAGGCCGCTTTCGGCCATGATCGCCTCGACCTTGCGCCTTGCGGCGGCGCGGTTGCGCCGCAGCGCGAACAGCGATTCGGCGCCGAGCAGGATATTGTCGAGCGCGGTGAGGTTCAGCGCCAGGGTGAAATGCTGGTGCACCATGCCGATGCCCGCGGCCAGCGCCGCCTGCGGGTGGCCCAGCGGCAGCCGGGCGAGGTGCAGGTCGCCGCCCGCGCCCCCGCCTCCGCCCCAGCCCCCGTCGGCGTCGGCGTCGGCGTCGGAAAGACTGGCGAAATCGGCGACATAGACCTCGCCCGCATCCGGCAGGTAATGGCCGAACAGCATGTTCATCAGGGTGGTCTTGCCGGCGCCGTTTTCGCCGAGCAGGGCCAGCACCTCGCCGCGCCTGAGGTCGAGATCCACCGACTCGTTGGCCAGCACCGTCCCGAACCGCTTGGTCAGGCCGCTGAGACGGAGCACGAGCGGCGCGTCGATCGTCGCCATGGCGGGGTCTTTCCGAATAAGGGCGGGCGCGCCGCCGGCGTCAGCTTGGCCGCGAAGGGCGGGGCGGCGGCGGGCCCGGGGCGGCATGTCCCTGGCCCGTCCCGGGACCGGGGCCCCGGGTCGGGCCCGGGGCGCCGCCCCGAGGCCAGTGCGTCACATGTCGGATTCGGGCGCCTCGTCATTGACGTTGACGCGGAACAGCCCGGCGAGGATTTCATCCCGCTTGGCCTCAACCTCGGCGACCACGTCGGCGGGGACCAGCGACGCGTCCAGCACCATCGACCCGCCGCCATGGGCCATGAAGCTGTATTGCCCGTAATCCGCCGGTTCGAAGGCGCCGGACTTCACCGCCGCGATGGCCCTGTCGATGGTGGGTTCCATGTGCCACAACGCCGAGGCGAGGATCGTGCCCGGGTAGTCGGCCGAGGTGTCGATGACGTTGCCGATGGCCTTCACGCCGCGTTCCACCGCCGCGTCCGAGACGCCGAAGCGCTCGGCGTACATCACGTCGGCGCCGGCATCCATCATCGCGAAGGCGGATTCCTTGGCCTTGGGCGGATCATACCAGGAATTGATGAACGTCACCAGGAACCTGACATCCGGGTTGGTGGCGCGCGCGCCATCCATGAAGGCGTTCATCAGGCGGTTGACCTCGGGGATGGCGTAGCCGCCGACCATGCCGATGACGTTGGATTTGCTGGCCCTGCCCGCCACCATGCCGGTGAGGTAGCTCGGTTCGTGGATCCAGTTGTCGAACACCGCGAAATTGGGTTTGGCCGGGCCGAAGGACGACCCCATCAGGAAGGCGGTGTCGGGGTATTCCGCCGCCACCTTGCGCGCGGCGCGCTCCACCGCGAAGGCCTCGCCCACCACCAGATCCATGCCCTGTTCGGCGTATTCGCGCATCACCCGTTCATAGTCGGTGTTGGCGACGTTCTCGGAATAGACATAGCTGATGTCGCCGCGATCCTGCGCCGCGCTCAGCGCCTGATGGATGCGCCCGATCCATTGCTGTTCGACGGGCAGCGTGTAGATCGCCGCCACCTTCAACGTCTCGGCGGCGATCGCCGGCAGCGCGGTCAGCGACGCGGCCGCAAGTCCGAGCGCAAGCACGCTCCGCCGCATGATCCCAGTGGGCCCCATGGTAATCCTCCTTGTCGCGTTGTTATCGCATGCTGTTTGCGTGGCGTCGTTTGCGCCCTGCGTCAAGCCTGCGCTTTTATTTATCAACCGGTCAAGAATTTTCTGAGCGCGCCGCCCGCCCGCCCCTACATCGCCGCCTCGATCAGGAAGGGCCCCGGCTCGCCGGCCTGCGCGGCGATCATGCGGCTGAGGTCGCGCGCGTCCTCGACCCGCGCGCCGGGCACGCCCATGCCGCGCGCAAGGGCGACGAAATCCAGATCCGGGCGCGACAGGTCGAGCATGTCGAGCGCCGCCGGCCCGGGATTGGCGCCCACGCTCACCAGTTCGTTCTTGAGGATCTGGTAGCTGCGATTGGCGAAGATCACCGTGGTGACGTTGAGGTTTTCGCGCGCCTGCGTCCACAGCGCCTGAATGGTGTACATGGCCGAGCCGTCCGCCTGCAGCGCCACCACCGGGCGATCCGGGCAGGCCAGCGCCGCGCCGGCGGCCAGCGGCGGGCCGATGCCGATGGCGCCGCCGGTGATCGCCAGCCAGGACGAGGGCGCCGCCCCCGCCGCCGCGCCGTAAAGCGCGCGGCCCGAGGTGATGCCCTCGTCGACGACGATGGCGCCTTCGGGCAGGGCGGCGGCGATCGCCGGGCCGAGGCTGTCGACGGTGATCGCCCCTGCAGGCGGCGCGATCGGGCGCGGGGCGTCCGGGCGCGCCCAGTCGCGGGGCGTCCCGAGGCGATCGCCGAGGCGCTCGATGGCCGCGGGGCCGTCCTGATCGAAATCGGCCAGCGTCAGGGTCTCGCAATCCGCGGGCAGCACCAGGCTGGGCTTGCCGGGATAGGCGAAGAAAGCCACGGGGGGTTGGCTTTCGATGATCACGGCGCGGCGGATCGGGGCCAGCAATTCCAGCGCCTGATCAACCGGATACGGGATTTTTGCGGGCGAGGCGCGCCCGGCGCCGTGTTCGATGCGCCGGTTGCCGGTGGGGGCGAGCACGATCGCGCCGGCCCTGGCGGCGATGGCGTGGATGCGGGCCAGCGCCGCCACATCCGCAAGCACGTCGCCGCCGATCAGGATCGCCGTTGGCGCGCCGCCGTCGAGCAGTTTCGCCGCCCGCCCGATCGCGGCGTCGTCGATCGGGCGCGGGCCTTGCGGCGCGACCGGCGCAGCCACCACGCCGCCCCGGTCCCAGCCGGTCTCGCCCGGGGCGATCAGGGTGGCGATCCGGCGCGGGCGGCTCATGGCGGCGGCGACCGCCTCGACCCCGTCGCGCCCGATGCCCGCCGCCGAACCGGCGGTGCGCAGCCAGTCGCTGAACGGCGCCGCCGCGCCGGCGAGGTCCATGGTCAGCGGCGCGTCATGCACGAGGTGGCGCGTGGCGTGATCCCCCACCAGATTGATCATCGGAACCCGCGCCTTGCGGGCGTTGTGGATGTTGGCCGCGGCGTTGGCGAAGCCGGGCGCCAGATGCAGCAGCGTCACCGCCGGCTTGCCGGACATGCGCGCGTAGCCGTCGGCGGCGCCGGTGACCACGCCCTCGAACAGCCCCAGCACGCAGCGCATCAGCCCGGTGCGCCCCAGCGCGTCGACGAATTGCATCTCGGACGTGCCGGGATTGGCGAGGCACAACTCCACCCCCGCCCCGTGCAGCGAGCGCACGAGGCTTTCGGCGCCGTTCATGCCATTGCGGTCGGAGTCGGTCATGCGTCTTCACCTGATTTCAGCGCGGCCCTGGCCGCTATTGCGGATCCACCGGGGCGATGGGCGCGCCGCGCGCTTCGATGTCGCGGCCGGCTTTCAGCACCAGATCCTCGCGGAACCGCGCCGCCGCCAGCTGCACGCCGATCGGCGTGCGCCCGTTCATGCCGGTGGTCACGGTCAGCGCCGGCATGCCCATCAGCGGCAGGCCGATCTGCAGCAGTTGCGCCTCCCAGCAGCGGGCGAAGCCCTCGGGGCCCTGCTGGTCGAGCTGGTCGGGGAAAGGCGGTTCGGCGCTGACCGGGCACAGCAGCACCGGCCATTCGTCGAGGAACAGCGCCCAGTCGCGGGCCAGCGACAGGCGGCGCTGCAGGGCGTCCATGAGGCCGTCGAGGTCGGTGGGCGGGCTCAGGGCCTGCATCTGCGCGAAGGTGTGGATGGCGTGCGGGTCGCCCTCGCGCGCCACGAGGTCGGCGCCGGCGCGGCGCATCTCGGCCAGCCAGAGCATGACCTGATGGCGCACCGGTTCGCGCAGCGGCGGGACGGCGGTTTCCTCGACCTCCCAGCCCGCATCGGCGAGCCGGGCGGCGGCGTCGCGCAGCGCCGCCTCGACCTCGGGGGCGATGACCAGCCCCTCGGGCGCAAGGCAGAGCGCGGCGCGCCTCGGGGTCTCGGGCCCGGTCAGGGGCATGGCGCAGGCCCAGGGGTCGCGGATGTCGGGCGCGCTGAGGGCGGCGAGCGCCAGGCCCAGATCCTCGACATTGCGCGCGATGGGGCCGGAGACCGCCATCAGCTGGGCCCCGATATGGCGGTCCTTGCCGGTGAAGTTGGCCGCCGGGACGCGGCCGAGCGACGGGCGCAGGCCGTGCACGCCGCAGGCATAGGCCGGGTAGCGGATCGAACCGGCGATGTCGGTGCCGTGGGCCACCGCGCCGATCCCCGCCGCCGCCGCCGCCGCCGCGCCGCCCGAGGAGCCGCCCGGGGTCAGCCCCGGGTCGTGGGGATTTTTCGTCGCCCCGTGCAGGCTGTTGTCGGTGAACCAGCGCAGCGAGAAGGCCGGCGTGTTGGTGCGCCCGACGATCACCGCCCCGGCGCGGCGGAAATTGGCCGCCACAGGGCTGTCATGCCTGGCGATCAGATCGCGTTGCAGGCGCAGCCCGTTGGTGGTGGGGTGGCCTTTCTGATCGACGTTTTCCTTGAGCGTGACCGGCACGCCGGCCAGCGGGCCGGGATCCTCGCCGCGCGCCAGGGCGGCGTCGATCAGCGCGGCGGCGGCCAGGGCCTCGTCAGGCATTTCGCGCACCACGGCGTTGATCGCCGGGTTGACGGCGGCAAGGCGGTCCAGCGCGCTTTGCGTCGTCTGCGTCGCCGAAACCGCGCCGCTGCGCACCATCGCCGCCAGCCGGAAGGCGGGCAGGGTCCAGAGTTCGGTCATCGGCGCGGCTCCCCCCATCGGTCTCGGATCAGGCGCCACAGCAACACCGAACCGCGGCGATGTCCAGCCGGCGCCGCAGGAATTTTCGCCCGCCGGTTCGGCGCGAAGCGCCCGAAATCAGCGCCCGAGATCAGCCCTGCCGGGGCGACGGGGCGAAGGCGACCCGGGCGCCGGGGCGGGCCGGGCGGCCGTTGACGCGCAGCGCCCGGCCTTCGCCTTCGGGCAGCAGGATGCGGACCGTGGCGGACGCGGAATCGGGGATGGAATCGGGGGCGGGGCGCAACCGCCCCGCATGGGACCAGTCAAGGCGGATTTCGTCGGCGTCGGTGTCCAGCGTGATCCGGGTCAGGCAGTGATCGCCGTCCAGCGCGGCCGCGCTGTCGCCGTCATCCTCGTAGCGCAGACTGTCGCGCCGCCCCGCGCCGGGCGCCGGGAACAGGGCGAAGTCCTGCGCCCGAAACCGCCCCGCGCCATGTGGCGGATCATCGGCCAGCGGCAGCACGGCGCCGGCGCGCACGAAAAGCGGGATCGACCCGAGATCCACGGGAAGGCGCAATTCGCGCCCCGGCGCGTGCCAGGTCCCGCGTTGGAAATCCCGCCAGCCGACGCCGTTGTCGGGCAGCCATACCCGGCGCTCGCGCGCGCCCGGTTCGACCACGTTGGCCACCAGCAGATCGCGCCCGAGCATGAAATCGTCGGTGTCGTCGAAACAGCGCGCGTCGTGTTCGTGATCGAGGAATGTGGGGCGCAGCATCGGCTCGCGATCGCGCACCGCCCGCCACAGGCAGGTGTACAGATAGGGCGTCAGGCGGCAGCGCAGCCGCATGGCGTCGCGCACCCGGTCCAGAACCCGCGGATGCATCCAGGGTTCGTTGACGCTGCCGTCGTCGTTCCAGGAATGGATGGTGAAGCGGGGGTGGAACACGCCGTTCTGCACCCAGCGCAGGAACAGCTCCGCATCCGGGCGCGGCCCGGCGAAGCCGCCCACGTCATGGCCGATGTTGAAGATCCCCGACAGGCTCAGCCCCAGCCCCATGCGGATGTTGCAGCGCAGGGTGTCCCACGAGGTCCGGTTGTCGCCGGTCCAGGTCTGGGCGTGGCGCTGGATCCCCGGCGCGCCGGAGCGGCTGATCAGATGCGGGCGCTTGCCGGGGGCGTGGGCAAGCTGGGCTTCCTGCGAGGCGCGGGCCATCAGGATCGCGTGCAGGGGGCGGATCAGGCCGGCGGGGATGCTTTCGCCGAAACCGTGGCAGCGGGCCTCGTGGTCCCAGACCTCGTATTCGTTGTTGTCGTTCCAGGTGGCGGCGACGCCCTTGTCGAGCAGTTGTTCGGTGACGTTGCGCCGCCACCAGGCGATGGTCGCGGGATTGGTGAAATCCAGATGCGAGCCCTCGTCGTCCCAGAAGGCGGAGCGTTCCGGGGCGTCGGTCTCGCTGTCGCGGATGAACAGGCCCTCGCGGGCGGCCTCGGCGTAGCGGGGATGGTCGCGCAGCAGGCAGGGTTTGACATTGGCGATCAGCCTGACGCCGCGCGCCGCGAAGCGGGCGGCGAGCGCCTTGGGGTCGGGGAATTTCCGGCGGTTCCAGGTGAACACGTAGCGCTTGCCGTCGATCGAGCTGTAGCCCGAGGACAGCTGGAAGCTGTCGCAGGGGATGTCGTGGGCGTCGATCTTCTCAAGAAACCCCTCGACCTGCGCCTGGGCGTCCGGGGCGTCGGCGTAGGACATGGCCGAACCGGAATAGCCGAGGCTCCAGCGCGGCGCAAAGGCGGTCCCCCCGGTCAGGCCGACCTGGCGTTTCACCAGCCCCAGCAGGTCCGGCGACCAGCTCAGGTAAAAATCCAGATCGCCGTCATCGGCGCGATAGGCGCGATAGGGCGGATGGTAGTTGTCGATCTCGTTGCCCAGATCGAAGCGGCAGGTGGCGAGGTTGTCGTAGAACATCCCGTAGCTGCCGGCGGTCGCGGTGCGGGTCAGGGTGAAGGGGATGTGCTTGTAAAGCGGGTCGGTGCGCCGCGCGTCATAGCCCAGCGCGTCGAGATTGCGCATTTCGAAGCGGCGGCCGCCGCGTTCCAGATCGCCGGTCTTTTCGCCCAGCCCGTAGATGCGTTCGCCCGGGGCGCGGGTCATGAAATGCCCGTGGGCGTGATCGCGCACCCCGAGCATGTAGGCGCTGGCGGGCCGGTCGGCGGCCAGCGCGCGCCACCGGCCGCCAATGCGTGATTCCCAGGTCAGGCGCAGCGGGCGGGCGATGCGCAGGCGCAGCTTTTCAGTGGTCAGGATCAGCGCGTCGGGGGTTTGCTCGAGGCCGAAATCCGGGCGGGGAAAGCCGCCGGCATCGTCGCGCGACCGCCCCGCCCAGGGCATGTCGCCCTCGGGGGCCACGCACCAGCTGCGCCCCAGCCGCCAGACGCCGTCCTTGAGCAGCGACACCCGGATCAGGTCGTGGTCGAGCACGGCGACGCGCAGCGCGTGGCGCGAATCAACGGTCAGCGAGACCCCGCAGGCGGTGCGGGCCGGGGCGCGCCAGTCGCGAAGGGGTTTCAAGGCCGCTGGACGCCGGTCCTGGCGAGCGTGACGCGGTAGACGCTGGTGGTGGCGGTTATGTAGAGCTCGTGCTTGGCGCGCCCGCCGAAACAGACGTTGGAGACCAGTTCCGGCACCAGGATCTTGCCCAGCAGGCGCCCGTCGGGGGCGATGCAATGCACCCCGTCGGCGGCCGAGGACCAGAGATTGCCGTCGCTGTCGAGCCGGAAGCCGTCGGCGCAGCCCGGATCGACGGCGTGAAACAGCCGCCCGTCGCCCACGGCGCCGTCGGGGGTGACGTCATAGACGCGGATATGCTGGGGGTCGTCGCTGAACATGCGACCGGTGTCGGCCACGTAGAGCAGGCTTTCATCGGGCGAAAACGCCAGACCGTTGGGGCAGCGCATGTCGGTCACCACCGCCGCGATGGCGCCGGTGTCGGGCGCGACCCGGTAGACCACGCAGGGATTTTCCTGCGCCGCGCGAAAGCCTTCGTAATCGGTCATGATGCCGTAATGGGGGTCGCTGAACCAGATCGAGCCGTCGGATTTGACGATCACGTCATTGGGCGAATTCAGCGGCTTGCCGTCGAAGGCGTCGGCGATGACGGTGATCGCGCCGTCATGCTCGGTGCGGGTGACGCGGCGGGCGCCGTGTTCGCAGGACACCAGCCGCCCCTGCAGGTCGCGGGTGTGGCCGTTGGCATAGTTCGACGGGGCGCGATAGGCGGAGACCCCGCTTTCGGGCGACCAGCGCATGATCCGGTTGCTGGGGATGTCGGAAAACAGCAGGCAGCCGGCGTCGCCGAACCAGACCGGCCCCTCGACCCAGTCGAAGCCGCTGGCGAGCCGCTTGACCGGCGCGTTGCCCACCACATAGCGTTTGAAAATCGGATCGATGACCTCAAAGAACGACATTTTCCAAGCATCCCTTCGCGCTGCGCCACCCGGTTTTGTTAGCGACGCTTGTCGCGAGCGTCAAACCGAAAGCCGGCTGGGCGCCGGTCGCGGGCCCGGCGCCGCGCCGATCAGGCGAAGCTGATCCGGGCTTTCAGCGCCTGCGCGCGGTCGCCCCCGCCGGCGCGGGCGATCAGCGGCGTGACGCCGACCAGCCCCTTGCGCATCAGGGCGACGCCGGCGAAGACGCCGCGTGAAACCGCAACGACAGCGCCCTGGCGCTCAGCGGACGCCCCCGCGACCTGACAGGATGTGTTGACATTGCCGCAAGCGAGGCCGAAACCGCCGTCGAGACCAATGCAAGGGAAACAGCATGAGCGCCGCGTTGTTCGACCTCACGGGCAGACGCGCCCTGATCACCGGATCCTCGCAGGGGATCGGCTTCGCCCTGTCGCGGGGGCTGGCGGCGGCGGGCGCGGCGATCGTGCTGAACGGGCGCGACCGCGCCAGGCTGGACGCGGCCGCCGCGACCCTGCGCGCCGAGGGCGCGACGGTGCGCACGCTGGCCTTCGACGTCACCGACCACGCGGCGGCGCGCGCGGCGATCGACGGGTTCGAGGCCGGAACCGAGGCCGGAACAGGGGCGATCGACATCCTCGTGAACAACGCCGGCACGCAGCACCGCGCCCCGCTGGAGGATTTCCCCGCCGCGGCTTTCGAGCGGCTGCTGCAGACCAACGTCGCCGGGGTCTTTCACGTGGCGCAGGCCTGCGCGCGGCACATGATCGCGCGCGGCGCGGGCAAGATCGTGAACATCGCCAGCGTCCAGACCGCGCTGGCCCGCCCCGGCATCGCGCCCTACACCGCGACCAAGGGCGCGGTGGCCAACCTGACCAAGGGCATGGCCGCCGACTGGGCCGGCCACGGATTGAACTGCAACGCGCTGGCGCCGGGCTATTTCGACACCCCGCTGAACGCCGCGCTGGTGGCGGATCCGGCGTTTTCGGCGTGGCTGGCCAAACGCACCCCCGCCGGGCGCTGGGGGCGGGTCGAGGAACTGGTCGGAGCCTGCGTGTTCCTGAGCTCCGAGGCCTCGTCCTTCGTCAACGGGACCACGATCTTCGTCGATGGCGGCATGTCCGCGTCGCTTTGAGCGGCGGGCGCGCCGAACCGCCCACCCGTCGGGCGGGGGGGGCGACATCGGGGCGTAGCCGCCGGGGAGACCGGAATCAGACCGTCGCCCCCGGGATGAGCCGCGCGGGCACCACCGTCACGTCCGCGATCGGATCGCCCTTGAGGCGCCGCGCCAGGGCCTCGGCCGCCAGCTTGCCGAGCCGCGCCGCGGGAATTTCGGTGGTGGTCAGGCGGGTGCTCAGGATCGACGCGGCCTCCATCCCGCCCCAGCCGGCGATGCCGATGTCGTCGGGCGCCGCGATGCCTTTCGAATTCAGGTAGGCCTTGCCGCCGATCGCCATCTCGTCATCGTGGAAATACAGCGCGTCCAGCTGCGGCGCGCGGGCGACGATGGTCTCGGCCCCGACAAAGCCGGCGTAAAAGCCCGGCCGGTCATGCAGCACCTCGTCGGCGAACAGCGCAAGCCCCGCGTCCTGAAGCGCCGCCACGAACCCCGCCCGCCGGGTCCGGCCGATGGCGTCGGCCCCGGCCATGGCCCCGACATAGCCGATCCGCCGCCGACCCTGCGCCGCCATGTAGCGGCCCATTTCATAGCCGCTGTCGAAATGCGAGAACCCGACCGCCATGTCGACGGGCGTGGTGGTCAGGTCCCAGAATTCGACCACCGGCACCGCCAGGTCGCGCAGCAGCCGCAGGGCCGCCGGGGTGTGCCGGGCGCCCGCCAGCAGCACCCCCGCCGGGCGCCATGACGCCAGCGACTGCAGCCAGGCCTCTTCGTCGGCGGGCGACTGGTGGTGGCTGCCGATCATGGTCTGGTATCCCAGTCGCGCAAGCGTGCCGTTGATCGATTCGATCACCTGCCCGAACAGCGACGAGGTGAAGCGCGGCACGCAGACCCCGACCAGCGTGCTCGACCCCTTGGGCCCGAACGCGGCGGCGATGCGATTCGGCACGTAGTTGAAGCGCCGCATCTCGGCCATGACCTTGTCCCGGGTTTCGTCCGAGAACCCGGTCGAATCCCGCAGCACCCGGCTGACGGTCATTTTCGACACCCCGGCGGCGCGCGCGATGTCTTCGAGATTCGCCTTTGGGCTTCTGGCCATGGATCGGGTCGTCCTTTGCAGCCGGACCTGTCTAGCAGACCCGGGGCGGATTTTCGATATCGGTTCTTCTTGACAGGTGGGACGATTGCCCAAATGCTGGGGCAACGTTACCGGTAACGCAGTCGGCGCCGGTCGCCGGAGGCGGATTTCGATTGGAGGGGGCATGGCGCTGACCGACGGCCTGTTCTTTGACGGCATCGTCAAGACCTTCGGCGGCACCCATGCGCTGGCCGGCGTGTCCCTGCGCGTGGAACGCGGCGAGATCGTCGCGCTGCTGGGCGAAAACGGCGCCGGGAAATCCACCCTGATCAAGGTGCTGGGCGGGATCTACGCGCCCGACAGCGGGCAGGTCGGGGTCGACGGCGTGCCCTACAGGCATGTTGCAGGCAGGGTCAGCCAGAAACAGGCGGTGGCGTTCATCCATCAGGATCTGGGCCTGATCGAATGGATGAGCGTCGCCGAGAACATCGCGCTCGCGGTCGGCTACGCGCGCAGGGGCGGGCGCATCGACTGGCCGGCGACCGAGGCGCGGGCGCGCGCCGCCCTGGCCCATGTCGAGGCGGATTTCGCACCGACCACCCGCATATCCAACCTGTCGCGCACCGAGAAGTCGCTGGTCGCCATCGCCCGCGCGCTGGCGGTGGAATGCGATTTCCTGGTGCTGGACGAGCCCACCGCCTCGCTGCCCGCGGACGAGGTGGAGCGGCTGTTCGGCGCGCTGCGCCAGCTGCGCGCAAAGGGCGTGGGCATGATCTACGTATCCCACCGGCTGGACGAGATTTTCCGGATCGCCGATCGCGTCGCGGTGCTGCGGGACGGCAAGCTGGTGGGGATGCGCAACACCGCCCACACCAACGCCGATGACCTCGTCGGCCTGATCGTCGGACGCAAGGCGCGCAAGATCTCGCGCCCGGACGCCCATGCCGGCAGCGAGATCCTGTCGGTCGCCAACCTGGGGACCCGCCGCGTGCGGGACGTGAGCTTCAAGGTTCAGCGCGGCGAGCTGGTCGGGCTGGCGGGGCTGCGCGGCGCCGGGCACGAGGACGTGGGCCGCGCGCTGTTCGGGCTGACGGCGCATCGGGGCAAGGTGCTGCTTGACGGCGCGCCGCCGGATCTGGGCAGCGCGCGCGGCGCCGTGCGGTCGGGGATCGGCTTCGTGGCCCGCGACCGGGTGGTCGAATCCATCGCGCCCGCCCTGACGGTGCGCGAGAACGTCTTCATCAATCCGGGCGCGAGCGGGCGCAGGCTGCTGGACATGCTGGGCGTCGCGACCGAAAACGCCATGGCGCGCGATCTGGGGGCCCGGGTCGGCCTGACCCCCAACGACCCGACGATGCCGATCGACGCGCTGTCCGGCGGCAACCAGCAGAAGATCGTGGTCGGCCGCTGGCTGGACACCGGGCGGCGGTTCCTGATCGCCGAAGACCCCACCGCCGGCGTCGACGTGGGCGCCAAGGCCGAGATCTACCACCTGCTTTACGAGGCGCTGGCCTCGGGCATGGGGGTTCTGGTGGTGTCCACCGATTTCGAGGAGATCGCCGCCATCTGCCATCGCGCCATCGTTTTCAGCCGCGGCCGCATCGTGGCCGAACTGAAGGGCGTCAGCCTGTCAACCCAATCGCTGATCCAGGCCGCGTCGGCCAGCGACGCAGCCTGAACCGCCGGAGCCAACCCATGAATTCCGTCGAATCCGACGCTCTCGAACCCACAAGGGACGAACTGGCCGCGCTCGGCCCCGGGGCCCGGATCCTGCGGCTGATCCCGGTCTACGGGCTGGTGATCCTGATGTTCGCGCTGATCCTGCTGTTTTCGCTTCTGCTGCCCGACACCTTCCCGACGATGCTGAACGTGCGCTCCATCGTTTCGGACAAGTCGATCATCGCGCTGCTGTCGCTGGCGGCGATGATCCCCATGGTGGCGGGGCGCATCGACCTGACGGTGGGATACGGGATCGTGCTGTGGCACATCCTGGCGATCTCGCTGCAGACCTTCTACGGGCTGCCCTGGCCGCTGGCGGTGCTGATCGTGCTGGGGCTGGGGGCGCTGACCGGGCTGTTCAACGGGTTTCTGGTCGAGGTCGCCAAGATCGACGCCTTCATCGCCACGCTGGGCACCGGGACCGTGCTGTATGCGCTGGCGCTGTGGCACACCGGCGGGCGGCAGGTGGTGGGCATGCTGCCCGACGGGTTCTACGCGCTGAGCGGCGCCTTCGCGTTGGGGCTGCCGATCACCGGGTTCTATGTGCTGGCGATCACCGTGGCGCTGTGGGGGGTGCTCGAATACACCCCCGTCGGCCGCTATCTCTACGCCATCGGCGCCAATCCCAGGGCAGCCGAGCTGAACGGCATTCCCACCCGCAAATTCGTGGTCGGGGCCTTTGTCACCTCGGGCGCGCTGACGGCGCTGACCGGGGTGCTGCTGGCCTCCAAACTGCGCATCGGGCAGGCCTCGGTGGGGCTGGAATACCTGCTGCCGGCGCTGGTCGGCGCGTTTCTCGGCTCCACCACCATCAAGCCGGGGCGGGTCAATGTCTGGGGCACCATCGTCGGGGTGGCCATCCTCGCGGTGGGGATCTCCGGCATCCAGCAATTCGGAGGCAGATTCTGGGTCGAGCCCATGTTCAACGGCCTGACCCTGCTGATCGCCATCGGAATCGCGGGCTTCGCGCAGCGCAAGAAAGGCGCGGCCCGCAAATAGGCGCAACGCAATCAAGGGAGGAACCAAGATGCTTCGCAGAACTTTCGCGGCCAGCCTGATCGCCATGACGGCGGCCATGCCCGCCTTCGCCGACGCGGTGTCGGACGCCATGGCCGAGGTGCAGGTCTACGCAGGGCGGAAAACCGTCTGGGACGGGCCGACCACCGGGCCCAGGGCGCCGGCGGGAAAGACCATCGTCGTGCTTGCCGGCAACCTCAACAACGGCGGCATTCTCGGCGTCTCCAACGGCGTCGAGGAAGCCGCCGCCGTGGTCGGCTGGGACGTCAAGGTGCTTGACGGGGCGGGGTCCGTGCAGGCGCGCGCCGCGGCCTTCGGCCAGGCGCTGGCGCTGCGCCCCGACGGCATCATCATCAACGGCTTTGACGCGGTGGAGCAGCAGGCCGCGCTGTCCCAGGCCCGCGAGGCCGGGATCCCCATGGTCAGCTGGCACGCCGGACCGGTGATCGGGCCGGACCCCGAGAACGGCATTTTCGCCAATGTCTCCACCGACGCCATGGAGGTTTCCGCGGCGGCCGCCAAATGGGCCTTCGCCGATGCCGGCGGCAAGCCCGGGGTGGTGATCTTCACCGACAGCACCTACGCCATCGCCATCGCCAAGGCCGATCGGATCAAGGAGACCATCGAAGCCCTTGGCGGCAAGGTGCTGGAATACGTCGACACGCCGATCGCCGACACGTCGAGCCGAATGCCGACGCTGACCACGGCGCTGCTGCAGCGCTACGGCGCCGCGTGGACCCATTCGCTGGCGATCAACGACATCTATTTCGACTTCATGGGCCCGAGCCTCGCCGCCGCCGGCATCCCCGGGGACGGCGCGCCGAAATCCGTGGCCGCCGGCGACGGGTCGGAAAGCGCCTTCCAGCGCATCCGGTCGCACCGCTACCAGGCGGTCACCGTCGCCGAGCCGCTGAACCTGCAGGGCTGGCAACTGGTGGACGAACTCAACCGCGCCATGGCGGGCGAGGCCTGGTCGGGCTACACCTCGCCGCTGCATGTGGTCACCGCCGACAACATATCCTTCGATGGCGGCGACAAGAACATCTTCGATCCCGGCAACGGCTATCGCGAGGCCTACGCCAAGATCTGGAAGTAAGGTTTTCGCGCACCAAAGGCGGGCGGCTTCCGGGCCCCCCGCCGCATGATTTCGCCGGCCTTGCCGTCATCTGCCAGGGCAATCCGGTCCGCGGGTTCAAGTTCGGGCGGCGCATGACCCTCGGCGCGCGGCGTATAGGAATATATACACGAGCATATCGAGAGTTTGATATGCTCGCGCAATCCAGACATGCCATCCCCATGGATCCGGTTCGAAACCCTTTCGCGCCCGGCGCGGGTTCGTGACCTCCTGAACTGGCGGGACGTGATGAAAGCGTTGGCGACGCGGAGATCGCCCTGCAGCGCGTTTTCATAGGGCGGCATGACAAATCGCAGATCCTGCTGGGCCTGCGCGGCGCCGGCAAGACGGTGCTGCTGAACCGGATCGAGCTTCTGGCCGAGGAGCGCGGCCATCTGACGGCGTTGATAGAAGCGCCCGAGGGCAGACCGCTTGCCAGCCTGCTTTATCCCAAGGTTCATCAGGTCCTGCGCAAGCTTTCCGGGGTCGAGACCGCCAAGGCCAGGGCTCATGCGGCGATGCGCGCCCTTCGAGGCTTTTCCAGCGCGTTCAAGCTATCCGTTGGCGACGTGTCGCTGTCTGTCGATCCGGAACCCGGCATCGCCGACAGCGGCGATCTGGAAGACGATCTCGGCGATCTGTTCATCCGCATCGGCGAGGCTGCGCAATCGGCAGGCAAAGGCTGGACGCTGCTGATCGACGAGGTTCAGTATCTTTCCAAGGCGGAACTGGCCGCGTTGATCGTCGCCATGCACCGCATCAACCAGAAAGGCTTGCCGGTGATGTTCTTCGGCGCCGGTCTGCCTCAGGTTGCGGCGCTGTCCGGCAATGCGAAATCCTATGCCGAGCGGCTTTTCAATTATCCCCATGTGGGCGCGCTGGACGCTGCGTCCACCATTGCCGCGATCAGGCAACCCATCATGGATGAAGGCGAATCGATCTCGGACGCGGCGATAGAACGCATCGCCGACCTGACCCGGAGCTATCCGTATTTCCTGCAAGAATGGGCGTATCAATCATGGAATGCGGCGAGAGGATCGCCCATCGATGGGCGCGATGTCGATCAGGCGTCGGGCGCGGCATTCAGAAGGCTGGATGACGGGTTTTTCCGAGTTCGCTTTGACAGGCTTACGCCAAAGGAACGCGAATACGTCTTTGCCATGGCGCGTCTCGGCGGCGCTCCCTACCGATCGGCGGATGTCGCTGATGATCTTGGCGAGAGCGTTCAGGCCCTCGGCCCGCGCCGCGCCAAGATCATCAGCAAGGGCATGATCTACAGCCCCGCCCATGGCGACATCGCATTCACCGTGCCGATGTTCGAGACCTACCTGCAACGCATCGCAAGCGAGCGGCCGGGTGCGATCAAACGGTCCTGAAGTCCTGACCGCGGCTATCCCGTCGCGACCAACCGCCCCCACAGATCGTATTCCGAGGCCTCGTCAACCTCGACCGTGGCGATGTCGCCGACCGCGAGGCGTTCGAACCCCTCGTCGATGAACAATTCGCCGTCGATCTCCGGCGCGTCGGCCTTGGTGCGGCAGACGGCGCCGCGTTCGTCCACTGAATCGACGATGACCTCCATGCGGCGGCCCACCTTCGCCGCCAGCTTTTCCGCCGAGATGCGCTGCGCCGCCTGCATGAACCGATCATAGCGTTCGGATTTCACCGCTTCGGGCACATGGTCGGGCAGCGCGTTGGCGCGGGCGCCGGCGACGTTTTCGTATTTGAAGCAGCCGACGCGGTCGAGCCGGGCCTCCTCGAGCCAGTCGAGCAGGTGCTGGAATTCCGCCTCGGTTTCCCCCGGGAAGCCGACGATGAAGGTGGAGCGCAGCGTGATGTCGGGGCGGATCGCGCGCCAGGCGGCGATGCGGTCCAGCGTTTTCGCCCCCGCCGCCGGGCGCGCCATGCGTTTCAGCGTGTCGGGGTGGGCATGCTGGAACGGGATGTCGAGATAGGGCAGCAGGCCGGCGGATTCGCCCGCGCGATCCATCAGCTCGATCAACTCGTCGGCATGGGGATAGGGGTAGATGTAGTGCAGCCGGGTCCACAGCCCCAGCGATTTCAGCCCGCGCGCCAGGTCGGTGACATGGCTGCGGTAGCTGTCCCCGCGCCAGTCATGGGCGGCGTATTTCAGGTCCAGCCCGTAGGCGGAGGTGTCCTGCGAGATCACCAGCAATTCCTTGACCCCGGCCTCGGCCAGGCGCTCGGCCTCGCGCAGCACGGCGTTGACGGGGCGGGATTTCAGCCGCCCGCGCATGTCGGGGATGATGCAGAAGCGGCAGGCGTGGTTGCAGCCCTCGGAGATTTTCAGATAGGCGAAATGGCGCGGCGTCAGCTTGACCCCGGCGGGAGGCAGCAGGTCGATGAACGGGTCGGGCGACGGCGGCGCGGCCTTGTGCACCGCGTCGAGCACCTGTTCGTATTGCTGCGGGCCGGTGACGGCGAGCACCGACGGGTGCGCGCCGCGGATGCAGTCTTCCTGCGCGCCGAGGCAGCCGGTGACGATGACGCGGCCGTTCTCGGCCAGCGCCTCGCCGATCGCCTCCAGCGATTCCGCCTTGGCGCTGTCGAGAAATCCGCAGGTGTTGACGATCACCGCCGAGGCCCCGGCGTAGTCGGGCGAGATCGCATAGCCCTCGGCGCGCAGGCGGGTGAGGATCCGCTCGCTGTCCACCAGCGCCTTGGGGCAGCCGAGGCTGACCATGCCGATCAACGGCTGTCCGGGGCGCGGCGCGGCCCCGGCATGGGTTGCGCGCGGCGCGAGGTCGGGGCGAAGATCGGGCGGGTTCTGGCTCATGGCGCGGGCTATAGCCGATTGCGGGCGCCGAGGGAAATGGGCGCGGCGCGGGCGCGCGCCAATTGCGGCCGTCAACGGCGTCGCCGGGGGCGGAATGGGGCGCGTGATCGGGGCGCGACAGCAGGGCGGCGCGAAATCAGGCCGCCGCGGGCGCCCCGCTCCGGCGCAGGATCGGATGGTCCAGCAGCCGGTCCGTGGCCACCGCGCCGATCCACATGCAGGTGAGCGCGATCCAGGCGGTCAGCGCCAGCGCCGATGTGCCGGTGACCCCGGCCCCGATGGCGCAGCCGCCGGCCAGC